>JAOZNO010000006.1:10356-18876 GCA_029933755.1 Bacteroidales bacterium
GTTGCTAATATATCAACAGCAGGAAAGTCTATTAGAAGATCTGAGGTAATACGAAAGCCCATTCCATTTGCAGTTCCAGCATTTGAAAGCACCCATATGTTTCCTGTTAGCAGTTCTTCTTTCGTGGCAATGTGCACATCAACCGTTTTAGTAGCAGTTCCGCCTTCACCAGTTACGGTACATGTAATGGTAAAGTCTCCTCTTTCAGTATATGTATAAAAATGGCCACCTTCAGTTACAGAAACATTACCATCTCCATACTCCCAGCTCCAGGTGGTAGCATCAGTTGCTTCCGCTGCAATATCTACAACAAATCCATCAATAGAATTGATAACTACCGTAAGCGTTGGAATCGGTTTTGCATCCTCACCACAACTACTTATAAAAAGGCTAAAAACCATGATTAAGGCTAGTCCAAATACATTTTTTAATAATCCTTTGTTCTTCATAATAATATAATTTTTAATTTTTAAATAAAATGTAAATAATTGTTTAAATTGCTATTTATGCTAATCAGTGTCTATCCGTAAAGTCTGTGTGTTTTTTAATCACATGTGTTTTTCTATTTTGAAACTAGAACAGTATTCAGTTTTCAGTAGGCAGTCTTTGCAGATCTTCTGCCGTCTGTAGACTGAGAACTGCCAAGCTCAAACTCTTCAAAACAACCTTCAATTCTTTAAAAATATTATCAATTTAACTTTATGTATGCACACTAATTATTAATTAGATAGTTAATGATTTTGTTTAATTACTAATTACAAGTTACTAATTACTTATTTAAGTGGTGCATCATGCACATCCCACCATATTTTTGCATCAATTTCATCTCCTCCCTGCAAACGGTCAATAGCTTCCTGCATATTGCTTCCGTTTATAGAATATTCTTTGGTTGTAGGATATGTAACCCTTATAGGCATATATCCGTTCGTAATTCCAGGATCCAAATCCGAGCTTGTGCGCTGATCTATAATTGGATAACCTGTACGGCGAATGGTACACCATGATTCAAGGGCATTTGGCACACTGGTAATCCACATTTGCGTGCTTATTTGCCGGAACATATTTTCCTGATCACCATTAAGAATAGCCTCAGTTTCATTTGCAAGATAGTTAGTAATTGAATCTGAGTTAATATCCCATTGTTCCATGGCTGTGGTTATGGCAGTTTGGTACATTTGATTCGCATCACCGGCTCCACCACCTACATTAAACAGTGCAATTTCAGCTCTTAACAACCATATTTGGGCGGCTGTAATTAAATATATTGGTTGATCTTTAGCAAAAAAATCTCCTGAGGGGATAGATACATCTTTTTTATTCCAATTTGAAAACTCTACATCTGAAAGCCCATTAGGGAAACCAACATATTCACCATCCGGATTTTTTTCAGCATAAAAAAACAAACGCGGGTCATTAGTCAGTTTTAGCGTATTTATAAATTTTTCTGCCCAAACCATATTATAAACACCTTCCTGACTAGCATTCCATCCCCACCACCAGGGGTTATACAAATCACTTTTAGAATCAGATGTAGTCAATGTTGGATTTTGATCATTACTTTCAATTAAAGCTTCTGAAAGACATTCTGCAATAATCGGTTCATATTTTCCCGGGTCAGCAAAACGGGCACGCATGGCAAGATGTAAGCGATAGGAATTTGCAAAACGTATCCAGTAATCAGCATTTCCATCATAAATAGGGTCAATACCTGCAGGATAAACATGGTCTTCTGCCTCCGCCTCTTTTAATACAGCAATACAATTTTTTAAGCGTTCCACCATATCATTGTATATGTCTTCTTGCCTATCATATTTGGGTTCAAAAATTCCATTCTTACCCATTCCTGCTTCAAGATAAGGCACATCACCAAAAACATCCGTTATTTTTGAGAAACCAATAATAGCGATGATCTGTGCCTGCGCATTTCGCCATTTGTTTTCGAACTTTTCTCCTACTGATGTTAATTTCATAACTTCAACAGAATTTCGTATAGTTGAATTATATGTACCCTCATATAAATATCCGGAATAATCTTTAGTGCCGGCACCATTGTATTTGTCTATGTCCCTTTCCCAGTTACTGGCAACAAAAATGTGGGCATACTGTCCCCCAAAAGTGGAATGAAAATAGTTTGTATTATCATTGAATGCACCCCCTACGGCACTGGTAAATAAATATTCGTCTGGAATTTCGGTCAGAGCATTTGGGTTGGTGTTCATTTCTTCCCACCTATCCGTACAGTTCGCTAAACCTGATATTACCATTAATAATATCAAAACAAACGGTATCTTATTTTTATTATTTCTTATTGTTTCCATTATTTAGATGCTTTTTTATTAAAAGTTCAATGATAAATTAAATCCATAACTTCTGGCACTTGGCATTGGGTTAAGTTCAAATGCATTTCCAATACTACCAGAATTAAAACCAGACTCTGGATCATAATCGCCAGATGCATTATAGAAGAAAAACAAGTTTCTTGCAATAAATGCAATATTTACTTTTGTAAAGAATGACTTATCCATCCATTTTTGAGGAAGTGTGTATCCTAAAGACAATTCCCTTAAACGTACATTGGTAGCATCAACAATATAATCAGAAACAATTTTCTGAAAATATATAATATTAACACTCCGGTACATTGGTTGAACAGCTATATCATTTGCTTCACCGGTATTTACATTAACACCGTCTTCCACATATCCTTTAGGTACAACTCCCGCAATTGGATCGCTATATATAGGGCCTTCGTGTGTAGCGTACCACTCATCCCTGCCTTTCAACGATTTATTTGATGTTCCAAACAAATCATGATATAGTCTTGACGAGGAATAAAATTCACCTCCTAATTGAAAATCAACCAAAAATTTCAGGTTTAGATTCTTGTATTTTAAGTTATTGGATAAGCCTCCTGTCAAATCCGGGTTAATATCCCCTAGTTTTTTATATTCACCTTTAACGGGATTACCAGAATCGTCAATAAGTTTTTGTCCTTGCTCATTGCGAGCATAATCAGTTCCGTATATTGAGCCAAATGGCTCCCCTTTTCTAAGCTCAACAAAAGCAAAACCTGTAACAGCTTCTAATAATATCCTTCGGTCAACACCTTCAGTTAAGGAAATCACCTCATTCCTATTCCTGGAAAAGTTAAGGGATAAATCCCAATTGAAGTCCCCGCTCTCAATAGCAGAACCGGTAATTAGAACTTCATAACCATAATTTCGTACTTCACCTGCATTAATTTTACGACTATTAAATCCGGTTGACGGGGCTAACTCAACGTTCATAATTTGATTTTTGGTTGTTGCGTCATAATATGCAATATCCAGCCCTAATCTGTTCTTAAAGAAGTTTAAATCTGCTCCTACTTCCCATGAATTGGTTATTTCCGGTTTAAAATCCTCAAATGCCAGTTGACCGCTCATGCTACCCATTGGATATGGCTGGTTTGATTGAGAGACACTATAATAATTTGTTGTTTGATAGGGGCCTGCATCATTTCCTACTTGCGCAACAGATGCCCTGATTTTACCTTTTGTGAAAAAATCCGAACCCAGATTAAATGCATCAGAAAACAGGAAACTCAGGTTACCCGAATAGAAACTATAATTATTGTTATCAGTTGGTAATGTTGATGACCAATCGTTACGGTATGTTAAATCTAAATACAGGTAACTTTTAAAAGAAAAAGTTCCTAATCCATATAATGATAGAATTTCTTTCTCGCCACTACTTTCCCATGTGGAAAAATTATTAACATTGCTAATATGATAAAAATCAGCTATTTTCCATTCTGAACCATTTTGTCCAATACTGCTCCATTGATTATATCTGTGATTACCACCTAAACTTAGATTTATACGAAAATCTTCAGCTATTTGATTATCATAAGCTAAAAGGAAATCATTATTCCATTCATATTCACTACTGAATGACTGATTCATAAAACCCTGGTAAGAATAAGCATTATAGCTACCCATGGCAGCATATTCTTTGGCCTTTCTATTTGTAAGGTCTAATCCTGTACGTACTAATAAATTTAGATTATCGGTAAAATTAAATTTCAGGGCAACTAAACTCTGCATACGATGTTTTTCATCATTATTCTTTTTGTTATTCATTGTCCAGTATGGATTTGATACGGTACGGTCCCAAGCCCATTGTTCGTTTCCATTTGCATCTTCTGAATAATCTTTTACTGTTTGCAGAACCACATTTCTTGGCAAAGCTCCTAAGGCCCAGCTTGCATTTGCAGGGTCTTCCGCAAGATAAGGCCGATTATCTACCTTGTTGTGAATATAAGTTATCTTGGCATTTAACTCTATTCTTTCATTAAATTTAGTAGAGCCATGTATGTTAAAGGTCTGTTTACTTAAATCATTGGTCGGATACATCCCTCTACCATTTTGCTGGGTAATTGATGCCCTGAAAGTTGTTTTTTCACTACCACCATCAAAAGCCAGAGTATTAATCAGGTTCATTCCTGTACGATAGAATTCTTTAAAGTAATTGGGTTGAGATTCATAAGTAACCATATTCCCTAACCAATCTTCCTTTTGTGAACCATCCATTTTGCTTCCCCAACTCCATATCCAGGGTTCTTCACCTTTTATTACATCCATATCATCTTTAACTTCAGTAGGATAGCGGCCATAAGCTCCCTGTCCGTATTCATTTTGCAAATCAGGATATACCATAGGATTATCAAGCATAAAACTTGTATTGAATGAAATTCCAAGACCTTTACGATTTTTTCCTTTTTTTGTAGTAATAAGTATTACACCGTTAGCAGCACGCGACCCATAAATCGCAGCAGCACCGGCACCTTTAAGTACACTCATTGATTCAATGTCGTCAGGGTTTATGTCCGAAAGGGCATCACCTTTATCAGTACCACCCCATTCGTTTGCACCACCATAAGTGCCGCCACTAACCGGAATTCCGTCAATAACAATAAGCGGTCTGTTACCACCAGATAAGGAAGATATTCCCCTTAAAACAACTCTTGATGAGCCATCAACCCCAGAAGGTGAACCTGAAATTTGCAAACCAGCTACTTTTCCTGCGAGGGAATTTATAGGGTTGTTTTGTTTTACTGTTGATAATTCTTCATTATCTACTTGGGTAATTGAATATCCAAGGGAACTTTTGTCTCTCGAAATATTTAAAGCGGTAACAATTACCTCCTCAATGGATTCTGTATTGCTTTCCAATAGAATATTAATAGCAGTTCGCCCGTTTACTGGAATTTCCTGCTTTGCGTAGCCAATAAATGAACATACCAGTATGTCATATTTATCAGATACTTTTAATGTATATCTACCATCAAAATCAGTTATTGTACCATCAGAACTTCCTTTTACAAACACATTAACACCTGGCAAGCCCTCTGGTTCTTCAGGGCTGGTAACCCTCCCTTTTACCACAATTGGCTGCAAAGTAGTATTTGTTAGAACAACCACAATAAGCTTATTTTCAAGCATTTTAAAATCCAGCGAAGTTTTTTCTTTAAGCTCTGTAATGATATATTCTATATTTTTTATTTTTGTAAGCAGTACAATTTTTTCATCAAGGCCGGCAATATCATCACTATAAAAAAAACGATATTCCGTTTTTTCCTGAATAATTTTAAACCACTCGCTCACAGCTCGTGACTTTCCTTTTCCGGCTGATATATCTTCCTGTGCCAACAATTGTGATTGGCTTATTATTAAAAGTACTGAAATAAACAGAATATATCTGAACCATTTCGGCCAGTTGGCCATTTTTCTACTACCAGCAGAACCTTGCAAGCTTGTTTTCATATTTATATTAGTTTAAAATATACTGAATTAAATATTTTATAATTGATACAACCAAATTTCTCTTTCTTCTATTCTATAATTAATGTGTGCCGTTAATTTTAATACCTGAAGTACTTGTTCAATGGTTTCATTCTCCAGAATTCCCGTAAATTTCTTATCCTCAAGTTTCTTATCCTCTATATTTATCTTCACATTATATTTTCGTTCAAGTTTTACAACAAGATCATTTAATGATTCACTTTTAACCTGAACTTTATCATATATCCATGCCGTGTATAAATCAGGATTAATCTTTCGAGCAATAAACAATTTCCCTAATTTTGTGCTTGATACTGAATCACCATTATTAGCAGCCTTATATAAAACCACTTGCTCCATTGGTTTTAGAAAAAACTCCCGGGAATTAGTTTTCTTATCAAACATGCTTTTTCGTACCCCAATACTTCCTTTTATTAGGGTTGCCTGAATAATTTCATCTTCAGGATATGATTTTACATTAAACTCAGTTCCGTACGCCTTAATAATCAGACCTGATGTATTTACGATAAATGGTTTTTTTGGATTTTTTATCACTTTAAAATATGCTTCTCCTTCAAGACTTACTTCCCTTGCACGTTTCCCAAACAGTGATGTGTACTCAAGTTTACTTCCTGCATTCAGAATAACTTCTGTTCCATCAACAAGCTTAATGGTAGACTTTGCCCCATAAGGTACTTTTACTGTTTGCACTGTATAATTTGTATCAAAATAATTACGATACAAATTAGATGTTATAGTGGTAAGCAGAATACCTAATATAAATATGGCAGCATACCTGCTTAGAATAGGTAAAATTTTAATTTTTGATTTATAAGTTTGTGGTTTAACCGATTTTAAGATGTTCTTATCACGAAAGCTGATCCATTGTTTATCAATTAGTTCATCCGACAATTCACGTTCTGTATCCAGGTTTATCCAAACACCTATTTGTTCAGACAAAGATTGGTGCTTATCCGGATGCTCCTTAAGCCAGTTTATTAACTCAGCCAGTTCATTCTTGCTGAGTTCTTCACCTTCAAGAAGACGTAAAATTAATTGCTCAAAATATTCTCGTGATTCCATAAATTGTGTTTCTAATTAAAGTGACCAGTATTCAGTCTACAGTAAGCAGTCTTTACAGAGTTCCTGCCTACTGTAGACTGTGAACTACCAACTACTTTATCTTTCAAAATAAGTTTAATAAACCAAAAAATCAACAAATTAGATATTTTAGACAGACTCTAATCAATAGGCAAGTGTAAAAAATAAATCACTTACAGGAGATTAGAAAAAAATGAAGAAAAATGTTATAATTAAGTATATAAGACGCTTTTTAAATACTTTAATTGCCCTATATATTTGGGTTTCAACCGTTTTTGGGGAAATTTTTAATAGTGTGGCAATTTCTTTATGTTTTAATCCTTTTAAACGGCTCAACTTAAAAATTTCACGGCATTGTTGTGGCAATTCCTGTACTACATCATCTATTGCTTTGCGTAGTTCATTTTCAAAAATGGCTTTGTATCCATCTTCGTACATATCACTGCTATTTATAAAAGCAGAAATATGGTTCTGACTTGTTGCATGTTTTTTTATATGGTTGATACAAGTGTTGTGACAAGCTCTAAGCAAATATGATTTTAATGACTTGGTTATATTTATTTTATGACGCGATTCCCACATATAAGCAAAAACATCCTGAACAACATCCTGACAATCTGATTCTTCTTTCAGAAAAAATTTGGCATAATTATATACCGGACGATAATATTTTTTATAAAGCACCTCAAATGCATCAACATCATTATTGTTGATTTGTTTTAATAAATAAATATCCGGATCAAAAGTCATTTGTAGTCATAAAAATACAGATAAAGATATAATTATTTTTATTAAATATATATTTGTAGATGTAAAAACAGTAGATATACAAAAAAATGCAAACCATGTCTAAACTATTCTTAAAATTTTCATTGATATGCCTTATAATGGCTGCTTCACTATCTGCATATTCACAAAAAACTATTTCTAATATCAGCGCGAATAGGTGGACTGTTGAAAAAGCAAACAAATGGTACGATAATCATGATTGGATTGTTGGTTGCAACTATGTTCCGGCTAATGCAATAAACCAGATTGAGATGTGGCAAAAAGATACATTTTCGCCCAATTTGATTGATAAAGAACTTGCTTGGGCAGAAGGAATTGGATTTAACTCATTACGAGTGTTTTTACACTATTTGCCATGGAAAGAAGATGTAGAAGGTTTTTATCAGCGTATGGATCAATTTCTTATGATTTGCGAGAATCATAATATTTCTGTAGCAATTGTATTTTTTGATGATGTATGGAATCCATATCCCAAATTGGGAAAGCAAGCAGAACCGGTAAAAGGTGTACATAATTCAGGCTGGGTGCAATGCCCTGGTAAAGATATTCTAGAAGACTTACCAAAATACGAAAAAAGCCTAAAAGCATACGTACAAGAAACAATTCAACACTACAAACATGATAAGCGAGTATTACTTTGGGATTTATACAACGAACCAGGCAACCCTAACACAGCAAGTTATGGTAAAATTGAACTAAAAGAGAAGGCTAAATTTTCCTTGGAACTTTTACAAAAGACATTCCTTTGGGCAAGAGAAATCAATCCCGATCAGCCAATTACATCAGGAATTTGGACATCGGGACACGC
>JAOZNO010000296.1 GCA_029933755.1 Bacteroidales bacterium
GTGGCGGAATTTTTAAGAGCCGTGATGCTTTTTCAGATGCAACTACGGCAATAAAACAACTTTATAAATTACCTAGCCGAAAAGCTATGACGAGTGGTGCATTAAGTGAAGTGCCTGATAAAAGCGTATTTATTGAGTACTTAATAAAAAGGCTTGAACAAAATAATCAAAAACACTTATCTTCAGAACAGTTATTTGCTAGCTTTAAAATTGCCGTAATTAACAATAGTCCTAATAGCCAGATTCCACAATTTGGTGAAGTCAGAGAAACCGGAGATGAGGGCGGGGATTTTATTTTCATAAGAAAATAAGCTTGATTTTTTATTTCTTGTTTATTCAATATAAAAATCATCATTTACTGATGTACTGTCACCGCTGATTAAATCGTAAATTGTAATTTTAAAACTGTACTTACCAACCATATCACTATTGTCTGTTTCATATGATGCATATGGCTTTTTAAGCATATTATCTTTCAAGTCAGTATGTCCTCGTTCGCCAAATAAATTTTCTCTTATGGTAATTGTCTGACCAATTGCATCAAATATTTCTAATTTCATTTCAGCATGATTCAAACTGTCTCTCCCTCTTGCAAACTGACCTACATTTTTTAAAACCATAAAAACTTCGTCACCACGATGATAAATTGCCTTATTGTAAGGAATAAATTTTTTGTTTTCTAAAACGGCAAAATCATAATCTTCAATTAACAGCTTTCTTACTAATGCTTTTCTTGTCTGTAAATCATCAGGGCTGTCCTTGCCCTTTTTGTCTGAATTACATGATGTAACTGCAAAACTGAAAATTAATATTAAAAAAAGTAGTAGCTTCATCTATCTGGGTTTTAATTGTTTCAAATTGCTTATGATATACAGTGTTAATTAAAAAACGCACTACTAGTTAACTTGTTTCTATTGAGCTTTTCAAATATCAAATATCACAAATATACATTAAGAACACTTAAAAACGAAAATGAAGTAAAGCAAATACTGATATTAATCATTGTATTTTATTCAATTTATTATGAATTTTACAGAAATATGCACAATTAATAAAAATTATAATAATGAGCACAACTCTTACAGTAGATTCTATACGCCACAATAAGGAGAAAATTAAAGAATTAATTAATTTTTTTTCAAAAACTATTGAGGAAAATCGATGCGCCGAAGAAATAGTTAATGTGTTTCATAAAATAAGCTATTATACACAAGACTTTTTTATTAATGAAGAGCTTTTAATGAAAAAATATGAAATACCATCCTTTTCTGAACATGTAAATGAACATAGGGTGTTTGCAGAAAAAATGATTTTTTTTCAAAATGAATTTGAACAGGGAAAACCCGAGCTTTGTGAAGATTTATTATCCTATCTAAAACAGTGGTATGAAAAACATATGCTTTACTCTGATGAAAAAATTATTGAATATATTAATGTTAAATAAACCTCGGTATAATAAATATTAGTGGTTCAAAAACTATTTGTAATTACTAAGGAACCGAATCGCCAAAGGAACTAGATCAAACCGTAAAGGTGTATATCCTGCATTATCTCCATCCAAATCAATTGGATAAATTTCATCAGAGTCAATTTGACACCATTTTACCGTTTGGTAATGTACTTCGGGATGTTCTACTTTTTTTAGCTTTTGCAGATTAGGCAAATATTTTAAAAAATGAATTATTCGCATATTCCCTATAATAACAAGACTAAGCTGACCGTTATTGATTCTTGCTTCAGGTGCAATTCCCAAGCCACTACCAAAGTATTGACCATTAGCAATGCTTACGGTTACAATTTTTCCAGACCATTCAAAATTATTTGCTTTAATATTTACTTGCTGTTGTTTGTATCCCAAAAAGGATCTGAGTACACTAATTAAAAAGGTTAATTGGGCGCCAAGTATTTTTTTACTTTTATTAACTAATTCTACTGTTTTTGCACCAATGCCAATATCTGTAATGTTTATGAAAAATCTTTCTATTTTATTTCCATTTTTATCATGAAATTCCACACGACCTACATCGATAGCTAAATTTGTATTGTTTTTAATAAGTTCAGCTAAATTTTTGGGCGAGTTGCTTATTTTTGCTGTTCTTGAGAAGTCATTCCCTGTACCCAAAGGAAATAAACCAACAATTACTTTTTTTCGTTTGTTTTCATCAGCTAACATTACTCCATTTGTGACTTCATTTAGTAGTCCATCTCCACCACAGGATATTATAAAATCAGCTCCATTATTTACTTCGGTTTTTGCCAGTTCTATTGCATGGTCATGAAAATCTGTAAATTTTTCAGTTAGCTGAAAATCAGGAGAAAGGAATTTGGTGATTTTTTCTTTTAGCTTTTTCCCTTTTTTAGATTCTCCATGAATAATTAAGCTTACTTGTTTCATTTTTGTTCAAATTTAAGTGAAGAACAGGTATAAGCCTGGGCTTTTCATTAATTTAGGTCTAAATTTTTGTATTCTTGTATTTCTTTCTGTTCTTTTTGATATCTGAAAAATATATATGTTAGTAAAATTACCAAAGTAATACTTACCAGCGCTGCAATAAAATAATTATCACCAGTTCCCATTGTTTCAACTCTATCACCAATTACAGATGTATCCATTAAATAATAAGCGATAACTGCAAAAGCATTATTTACAAAATGGGCAGCTATTGGCAGCCACATATTTTTTGACCAAACCAACAAATATCCAAATAATACACCCATTAACATCCTGGGAACAAAACCATAAAACTGAAAATGCATTGCACTAAACATAAAAGCAGCTATCCAAACACCAACATGTGCGTTCCGTGTCCAATCTGTAATTATCCTTTGAAAAACACCACGGAAAAGTAATTCTTCACCTACAGCCGGAATTAATGCAATTATGAATAGGTTAATGAATAAGGTTCCCAGTCCATCAGCTTTTAAAAAAGCTAAAACTAACTTTTCTGCATCTTTTTCTGCAGTTTTCATAAAGTTTTCAATGCCGGAAAGCCATTCTGGCAATGAAAGTTTTGAATTCCATTCAGCTAAAAAATTAATAAACGGAATAGCCATAATCATGATTATAGCCACCAAAAGTATTGGAAATAGGTGTGGGTTTTTGTTTAAAAATAAATATTCAGCAATTTGACCTTTAAAAACATAGGCAATAATAAATGGAGGTACAACAAAAGTTCCTAATGAAATAACAGTCTGTAAGTATTTCATAAAACCAATATTGCTATAATCCTGAGTATTCATTAACACTTCTAAGCCTTCAATGTCAATGCTGAAAAGTGGAAAAGATAAGATGATACCAAAAACGGTGAAAATAATTACACTAATGAGTATAATAAAAACAGCAGCAATAAGTTTTGCTCCATTTGAAGATTGTTCAAAAAGTCCTGAAAGCATATAATTCAATAATTATATTTTAAACTGCAAATATATACTGAAACGATAATATTGTACAAATTAAATGATGTTTTTTGTGATTAGAGCTTGCCTTTACATTTCTTTTTTAAAATTCAATACATCTTCTTTTTTTATATAACCTTCTTCAAAAATTACAGTTTCTATATTGTTTTTGTTTACTATAATAGGGTCAAGGATGATAGAGGGTACATCAATTCTTCCATTATAAACAAAATCTGTAGTTTGTATCGGTTTGTTTTTCGCAAGCTGAATGGCTATTTCTGCTGTTTTGTAGGCAATATTTTTTACGGTTTTATGAACAGCCAACACATCTTTTCCATTTAATATATCCTGACAAACTTCAAGATCCGGGTCGTGGCCAACAACTAAAATGTTATTTTCAAGATTATGGTTTTTTACTGCTTCTTTTGCACCATAAGTTACACTGTTAAAGGTTGCAATTATTGCATCTATTTTTGTGTCACTGAATTCTATAATTTTATTGGTGTAGTAGGCAGCATTTTCTGTAGCCCATTGATCTGTAAAACCTTCATAAACAATATTTATTCTTCCATCATCTATCAGTGGTTGTAAAATAGTTTTTATTCCATTATGAATTTTATTGGCATTTTCATCTGTTCGGTCTCCATATAAAAGCACATAGTTGCCCTCGGGGATTTTATTTATGGTATATTCTGCCATTAATTCACCTGCTTTTTCACCACTAAAAGTTATGAAAAAATCAAGTTCACTATTTTGTATTAATTTGTCGTAGGCTATTACTTTAATCCCTTTTTTATGTGCATCTCGTACAATTGAGCCAGCAGTATTTCCATTTACGGCAATAATAATTAATACATCTACACCGGAGTTTATTAACTCTTTAGCTTGTGCAAACTGTTCCAATTCATCGCCTTCTGTTATTTTGCTAATAAGCTCACCACCTAAGTCAGTAATTTTCTCTTCAAGGTAATTTTTTTCAAGATCCCAGCGTGTTGCAGAATAGGTTCCAAAAAGAATTCCTATTTTGACTTTGCTATTGGACTGCTTGCAAGAGTTAACAAAAATAAAGAAAGGGATAATGAATACTATTAATTTAAAAAACCTCATAATCACAAATTTAATTGAATATTAATTTGTTCGGTTTAGTAAATGGTTTTTGGTTGGAATTTGTTTTTTGTAAAAAACAAAACGTCTGCAAATATAAAGATTATTGCTTGTTGTTCAATAAAATAAGCAAATATATAGGCTGAAAAACATCGCAAACGTTTGCAACAATCTATCTTTTATGTAATAATTGGGAATTGAATAAATATGGTAGTGCCTTTTCCTAATTCTCATCTAACCACTCTATGGCAGCTTCATTTGTTGAGAAAACTTGAAACTTATATTTCTTTGTTTTTGCCAATTCCTGATATAATACTGAAAATGCCGTTTCTTTAGGACTAGACAAGACTATTGCATCAATTATATATTCATATTTTTCAAGAGATTTGTAATTTTCTTCTACAATTATGGCTAAATCTTCAGGGGAGAAAACCATATCTGCCTGGGCTGCATTTGTTAAAATTTTTAAAACCCTGGGATATGATTTGTTTTTTTTAGTTGCAACAATATAGTCAACTATTTCCTCTAAAGTGACATTACCTTCAAATGTTGAGTGAAGGATGCCTTTTTGATTATTATATTCTGCTTTTATCATGTGCGTTCTTTGAAGAATTTGTATTTCTTTTTCTAGTTCTTATCACCATTTTTCAATAAGTTTGTCGTGTTTTGTTAACCCAACTTGAAAATCAATAATCACAATAGTCTTATTAATAGCGGTTTGCATTTTTATTTTTTACAAATGGGGGACTAATTTTGTTACTTTTAAATTTAATAATTTTCATATTTTTTTATTAATGATTCATTATAAATGAATTACAAATATTATGTAATACTAAACAAATATTTACATATAGATGTTTAAATCATAAATTAAAATAACAATCAGGCAATCA
>JAOZNO010000297.1 GCA_029933755.1 Bacteroidales bacterium
AGCTGATAATATGTTCCGTAGCTGGAAAATTGATTGTAAAAGTTTGCTAAAAAAAGAGGGAAATAAGCTGAATATATTATTTCATTCACCAATGAAAATAAATGTTAATAAATTGAATAGCTTAACATATCGTTTACCGGCTGGTAATGATCGACACACGAATAAAATAAGTGTATTTACACGGAAAGCACCTTATCATTTTGGTTGGGACTGGGGCCCTAGGTTTGTAACAGCAGGTATTTGGCGTCCGATAGAAGTTATTGCATGGAATACAGCAAAACTTACTGATTTTCAAATCTATAATTTAAATGTCTCGGATAATAGGGCAGACCTAATGGCAGATGTTAAAATAGAATCAGATATTAATCAAGTAATAACATTAAAACTTCTGAATAGTGATAAATTAATTGTTGAAAAAGAAATTTTACTAAAAAAGGGGCAAAATAGTTTCAAACATGAATTTCTTGTTCAGAGTCCAAAACTGTGGTGGACAAATGGTCTGGGAGAGGCGCATCTTTATAATTTTACTATAGAGATTTCAGAAGGTGAAGTATTAATTGATCAAAAAACTACTCGTTTTGGAATTCGTACAGTCGAAATTATTCAGGAACAGGATTCATTAGGGAAAAGTTTCTATTTTAAATTAAATGGAGTTCCTGTTTTTATGAAAGGGGCAAACTATATACCTCAGGATAATTTTTTACCACGTGTATCAAACAAAAAATATGAAGAATTAATATTTGCTGCAAAAAAAGTTCACATGAATATGCTGAGGGTTTGGGGTGGAGGTATTTACGAAAATGAAATATTTTACGATTTATGCGATGAAAATGGGATTCTCATTTGGCAGGATTTTATGTTTGCATGTAGTATGTATCCGGGTGATTCAGCTTTTTTATCAAATGTTGAACAGGAAGCTATTGAGAATGTAAAAAGAATAAGAAATCATCCATGTATTGCTTTGTGGTGTGGAAATAACGAAATGCAAGTTGCCTGGGAACGTTGGGGATATCAAAAAGCATTCGGATACAGCAAAGCCGATTCAGCCAAAATTTATGATGATTATCTAAAGGTGTTTGATGATATTTTGCCTAAAATAGTAAACAAATTAGATAGTGGCCGATTTTACTGTCCTTCGTCACCAAACTCAGCACCAAGTGGTTGGAGTGAGGAGGCACAAACTGGTGATATGCATTACTGGGACGTTTGGTGGGGGAAAAAGCCATTTTCTGCATTTGAAAAGAATGTGGGACGTTTTATGAGTGAATATGGTTTTCAATCGCTTCCTTCGTATTCTACAATTAAAAGTTTTTCAGTAGATAGTGATCGTTATTTGGTTTCTCCGGTACTTAAATCCCATAATAAACATCCGGTAGGTTTTGAAACTATTGATGAATATATGCGTAGGGATTACAAAGTTCCTGTTGATTTGAATAATTATGTATTTATAAGTCAGTTGTTACAAGCTGAGGGTATGAAAATAGCAATTGAGGCACATCGCAGAAGTATGCCTCATTGTATGGGAACTTTATATTGGCAATTTAATGATTGCTGGCCAGTTGCATCCTGGTCAGGTATTGACTATTATGGTAAATGGAAAGCTTTTCACTATTATTTACGAAAATTATATGCACCCGTATTGGTTTCCCCAATTTATCAAAATGGAAAATTAGATGTATATGTAGTTTCAGATTATCTTGAAGATAAAAATGTTCAACTGAAAATAAGATTGATGGATTTTTATGGTAATGAGCTATGGAATTATGATCGTGAAATTACTATGAAAGCTAATTTTAGTAAGGTGTATTTCACTAAGGAGTTTAATGATATTGTTAAGAAACATAATGAAAATAAAATATTTTTGCATGTTAAAATTCTGGAAAATGGTCAACTACATGCTGAAAATAACTTGTTTTTCGCTAAAATAAAAGATTTAATGCTTCCTAAATCAGAAATAAAATACAACACAGTATACGAGCATGGAAAATTTGGAGTAAAAATGATATCAAATGTATTTACCAAAAATGTATTTATTGATTATCCTGATGACAAAGGAAATTTCTCCGATAACTATTTTGATTTGTTACCGGGCAAACTAAAAACAATTTGGGTCGATTTGGATAAAGAAGAATTCAAAAAAGTACATATAAAATCCTTACTTAGCCTTAAACGAAACAACTAAAAAATGGACACAACCGATTAGAAATTGGGGAATTATTTAAAATCAATTTATTGCTATATTTGCAGAAAGGGTTCAACTTTTATAAAATTGAACCCTCTGAATTTTAAATTATACACTTTACAGAATAGTATCAATAATGTGCTAATATTATTAAAAACTTAATTGTTTTTAATAAAAGTGCGTTGGACTCCCTTATAGTTAATACTTCTTTTCTTTTTAAGATACGAAATTAGCACTTCGGCAGTGGTTTTCCCATACGATTGCCCTAGGTCATTATGCTCAAATTGATAGGAACTTAAAATATAATCGTTCATTCCTACTTTATATAATTTGTTTTCATCCAGCTCTTTACCTTGATAATCTGTTATCTGAATATTTTTTATTTTTCCATTTTTAATAAAAAGGGTATAATGAATACCTGAAACTCGTAAATCTATCCCTTCACCAAGAAAAGCAGATTTAATGAGTGATTTTATCTCTTTTACATTCATATTAACAACCATTAAGTAATTGCCAAAAGGATCCAGTTTGAAGATTTGCTCCATTTTTATTTTTCCTTTTGGTAACTTATCAATTCTTAAACCACCTGAATTCTGAAATGCAATATCAAGATTTGCCTCTGTTCTTAAAGCATCTGTGAAAAATGATCCAAGCTCTTCTTTGCCTTTTAAATTCTCACTAGATTTTCCAATTACCTCATTAAACATAGGGTTTTGTTTGTATTTGTCAATCAATTCTTTAAAATCAGTATTAATACTCCCACTTTTGTTCAAAGCAATTAACTTTGAGCTTTTACGCTCAATTTTTCCGTCTTTAAACACGATCGTTATTTCTCCCAAATATTTTAGATTAGATACTGCCTGGCTAATTAAAACACCATTAACAAGATAGATAGAATCAATTTTAGAATGACTGTGTCCACCAATAATTAAATCAAGCGAGGGCATACTTTGGGCAAGTTGAATATCTTGCTTAATTCCTAAATGAGTAAGTGCAATAAATAAATCTGAACTTGTTTTTATATATTCAAACTTTTTAGCTGTTTCAATTGAATTCGTAAACATTAGCCCTTTTATTCGCTGAGGATGTGTTTCCGGGCGTCCATTTATCGAATTATCGAGCAGACTGATAATATTAATATTTAGTTTTTCATTAACTGTGAATAAAGCAAAGGGTTCAGGTATTGGGAAATTACCATTATTATTCCATACATTCGCACAAATAAATGGGAAATTAGCTTCAGATATTCTTTTCGTCAATATATCTTGTCCATAGTCAAATTCATGATTTCCCAATATTGATAAATCATAAGCTAACTTATTCATCAACTCAATCATTTGAAATCCTTTCTCAGGATCCATATCCACCAATGGATTTCCCGTAAAAAGATCTCCGGCATTAACTAAAAACACTTTTTCATGTGTGTTTCGGATGCTATCAACTACAAATGCCAAACGCGGAAATCTACTAAAATTACCATGTATATCATTTGTATGTAGGATGGTTATTGTTCCGTTATATAAACTTTCAACCCGATTACTTTGTGCAATGGTTGAAAAGATTGTTATTATAAAAAGTGGTATGAGTATGATTTTTTTCATTTAAAAGGTGTTTGTTTTATGAGAACAAATTTAGTAAAAAAATTAAGTGAAGCCTACAATTTTTAAAAAAATATATTACTTTCAAATCTTGTAACTATTCAGTTTAAGATGACTATTTCACGCAATGAACGCAAAAAATTATTAATACGCTAAGAATGCTAAGAAATGAATACTTTGAATTCACAAACTTTGTGTACTTTATTTGAAAATAAGGCAACTGAGTAGTTACCAGATCATAAAATATTCCTAAATCATAAACTTATTTAAAATGCCACAACTAAACTGTAATTCAACCAATTTATATTATGAAACTTATGGGGCAGGATCTACATTGTTGTTTATTCATGGCTTAGGTTCTTCAGCATACGACTGGAAAGCACAAATTGATTATTTTTCTGCACAGTATAAAGTCATTGTTCTTGACTTACGTGGACATGGGCAATCAGACAAAGCTGCTGGTTTATATAGCATTCCACTTTTTGCTGAAGATGTAGCGAGTTTAATTAAAAACCTGTCACTAAAAGAAGTAGATATTGTAGGTATTTCATTAGGTGGAATGGTTGCCATGCAATTAGCAGTTAATTATCCTCAATTAGTAAAAAAAATGGTTATTGTAAATAGTTTTTCAGAATTTCCGCAAAATACCTTTAAAGAACGTTTCCAGATATTCTTACGTTTTTTCATTGTTAAAGTAATGGGCATGCGCAAAATGGGAAAGGTTTTAGCTGTAAAATTATTCCCAAAGCCAGAACATGAACAAATAAGGGAAGATATGGCCATACGCTGGGCAAAAAACGATATTAAAACGTATTTAAAGTCCATGAAAGCTATTTTGAATTGTAATATTACCAATAAGTTAAAAGAAATAAGTTGCCCAACATTAATAATCGGGGCAGAGTTTGACTATACCCCTGTAAGTAAAAAAGAATTGATGACAAGCCGGATTAAAAATGCTGAATTGGTCATAATTAAAGATAGTCGTCACGGTACTCCTTTAGATCAGACAGAAAAATTCAATACAACAGTGGAAGCTTTTTTGGTAGAGCAAAATTGAAATCTTACAGAAAATTGGCTCTTGTAATTGAAAAAATAATATTGTTTTCATTATCCTTATCTGTTCGTCCTACATCATGTTTAAAATTATTTTTAAGCAACATTGTAGTTGATTTAAGATTATTTTTATGTGTGAAGGCTTCAATTTTTTTCAGTCCTATTCTGTTAAAACCATAATCAAGAATTTTACTCAATGCTTCACTCATGATTCCCTGTCCATGAAATTTGGGATTTAATTCATAGCCTAGTTCTGCATATTTTTTATCCTTTGAAATATTCCAAAGGCAAATTGTTCCAATGAGTTTTGGCTTATCTTTTAGTGCTATTGCCCAATAGATTAATTCATCTTTTATTATTCCATTATTAATTTTGGATATAAATTCACTTGCTCCTTTTAAACCATCAGGCTTAGGTCAGTTGTTCTGAAACTATAAAAGAAAATTTGCTAGATAAATTTAATAGCGATGTTTCAAATCAACCAACTCAGCAAGAGTTAGTAGCAAATAAATACATAAGCAGGTATATGCTTGTTTTTGATAGAGAAGGATATAGT
>JAOZNO010000298.1 GCA_029933755.1 Bacteroidales bacterium
CCTTACATGATAAAAAAACATGTTAATCTTGTAAATCATGTCTGTTCTTCAATATAACAAAAATCATAATAACTACACCGTTTACAAATTTTATTATCTATTACATCAGGTACTTTAACCAAAGCAATAATTCGTTCAATTTCGTTTTCATAAAACTTTATTTCTTCTATATCCTTTGTGCTTAAGAATACCTCATCCGTTTTTCGCAGTTTAGGATATTCTAATATGCCCGTTACACCATCAATACCCGCTTGAAGAAAAACATAAATATAATATTTCAACTGCCATTCGTGTGCTGTTTCTATTTTGTCCGATTTTTTAATTTCATGTATTACTTTATTTTTTGTATCGTAAAAATCAACTTTTATACCACCAATTTGAACTTCTTCGTATTTTTCTGAGCGTTGCGGATAAGTACTTTCATGTATAAGTTTGCCTTCGTAAACTAAATCGCTGGTGTGTTCCATTTGAATGCCGTTTGCAAACAGCCAAAGTTTACGGTGGCATATAAAATAGTAATTTATGTGGGTGCCGGTTATTTGCATTTTTTTGTTTTTTGACAGGATTTACAGGTTAAAAGTTATTTTTGACAGGATTTACATGATTTACAGGTTATATTTTAATTGTTTTGACAGGATTAACATAATTTACAGGTTATATTATATCTAATATGTTTCAAAATTAATTCGTTCAATTTTTAATGTAATATTTTCATAATTTACTGATGTAAAAATATCAAAAGCCTGGTTTGTTGAATTTTCAATATGAAAAAGTAAAAGTTCATACATTTTCGTAAATTCTATATCCGATAAAAATAAAGTATCTAAATAAAAACCTAATCTACTGAAAGCCTCCGATATTTTCTCAATGTACCGCTTTTTTTGCACATTGTTAAGCGAATTTGGATGAGGAAAACCCAATCCCATTTAATAAATAATAACAAACGGGTTATCAATCAGTTCTGCAGGAATAATTTGTCCTGTAAAATCACCAATGTATCCATCGTAAACTTCCATAAAATCAACATGGAAACCCAAATCCGTTTCGAGCTTTCGCAATGGTTTCGGGAGTGCTTTAAGCCTTTGCCTTTCTTTTTGGGCTTCTCTTTTTGCTTTTTCGTTTTGCTGACCCCACTTCTCGTGTCTTCTTTTTCGCTTTTGCTTTTTTTTCATGCAGGCTTATATTTGAGCCTTTAAATTATATTTTTCAATGAAATAGGCTAACTTTTCTTCTTTTAAGTGAATCCATAGAAAATATCTCGTTCGTAAGTCATTTTATACTTAGTGCTCGTTAAGAAATAACCTTTACATCACTTGTTCTTTTGCCCTTTTTCTGCTTGAAAAAACGCTTTAAATAGCTCGCTATTTGCAGCTTTTTTCAATTTGAAAAAGAACAAAATAACCGCCTTTTAATTGTAAACTTTATTCCTAAACAAGCACTTAGTACCTTAATTTCAATATTGTTGTATTTACTTCGACCATGTTCAGTATAAATTTTGGCAGAATTTGAATTAAAAACATGTTAATCATGTAAATCGTGTCAAAACTTTTCCAGTTTGTCTGGCTTAGGTTTTAGTTTTCTAAACCACACCACTTTGCCTAAATTCATCCTTTAAAGCAGGTAAATTTGGCTTGTGATTATATAAGTTATTTATTAAATCCTGTGTTTGCGATTCAAAACTTATTATTTTTTTTGCTTGCAACAACCACGATGCTATTGTGCTATATGTACCCCTGCCACGCTCTCTCTCTATTTTTTCTTCTGCTTTGTCTTTTATTAATTTAAAACAAAACTCAGGGTATTTATTTAGTATAGGTTCAATTATTTTGTTAAACGCCCATGCATCTGCATTTTCCTCGGTAAGCTGTTTTATTTTATCAAATTGCTTTTCTGTTTCATATATTTTTACCCTAAAAACAATTTTGTATCCTAAATTTTCATGAAGGTTCAATTTTTCATCTTCGGTAAGTATTGTTTTAATATTCAAATAGTGTATAATTTTGTTTGTAGATATACACAATTGAAAATGTATATCTTTATAAAAATCTTTATCGTTGGTTATCTTTATGTTTTTTGAAATTATTTCTGCCCAAAATTCTTTATTATGGTTAAATAAATTCTTGGCAACATTTAAATATTCCGTAAAGTTTTCATCAAGATAATATCCCAGTAACTTTTTACCGATTTCGGTATCGTCAAACAAAGTTTTATTTGCTTTTTGTAACCATGCTGATATATCCCCAAGCTTTTCTTCAATACTTACCGCTAATAATGGGCAATGTTTTGAATTAAACGTAGTAAGTTTTTCTATGGGCAACAAAAGATCATTATTCTCCATTTTATTGATAAGTAAAACCAAAAGTTGTTCAAAGTTTTTAATATCTCTATGCCTTTCTTCATTTTGCGATTCAAAGTATTTGAAAAACAAGGATATTGCGTTGATAATTTTTTCATCGTTTATGTTGCCTTGCGAAATTTTATCAATGGTATATTGCATGAACCCCTTATGCTTATCAATAAAATAATCACAGCCCAAATTCTCATAAGGGTCGTTTATTTCTGCATCTTTAGCTGCAAAATAAAAAGAAATCAATTCCTCTAATACTTCCTCAAGTTTATTCCCTAAAAATAGGCTTACGATATTTTCTTCAAAAAACGAAAACATCTCATCAGCCTCATCTTCGGCCATATGTTGGGCAGCTTCCCAATCTTCAATATATCCACTATGCCTTGGTGTATAATCTTCCCAGTCGGTCTCTTCCAGCTCCAGGCTTTCCATCATATCTTTATATTCTTCATAATTTGATATGATATTTTCGTTAAACCCGGAATAATCCGTTAAATCAAGCTTGATTTCAGTAATTTTAACATTATCAAGAAACTCCTTTCTAAGGGTGGCATTGTTTAAAAGCAAATCGAATAAAAATTTGTTTTTATCTTTATTGCTCGTTTTGTTAAAAATCTCTTTAAAATTCATTTTTTTTTAAATTTAAACTAGATATTAAAACCCCTGACCTACTTATTTAGATTTATATACTCTCATAATCAATACATTAGATTAATAAACCATACAAATAATTTGTTAGCCTACTTAATATTTGTTTGGCACGATTTACAGGATAAAACATGTCAAGATAGTACCTTTTAGGCACTAAAACGGTAATTCACTATCATCGTTTTGCTCATTTCTGTCAGGTGGTAAATCATCATCTAAAAGCAAATCATCATCATCAGAGCAAGTACAATACTCGCCATAAAGGCAAGTCATCGCATCGCCCGTGCACAGTTCCAGTTCCATAAATGATGAAGGAAGATACTGCACATATTCATCCCAGTTAAAAGTTAATGCTTCGTAAAGTACTTCAGGCGGTATGTCATCAGGAACATCTATAAGTTCAATTTTTAAACTATCAAAAACTTTAAATATCGCCTTTATAACTGCTTCGGTTTGCTTGGTCGAGAGTTTATATACTTCCGGGAAAAACATTCCTTTTATTCCCGATAATTCCTCTATAGTTTTGAAAGGAGTCAAAGCCACTTCAGCAATATCAGGTATGTTTTCTGCATGTGGTGGTATTTCAATATAAGCAGGCGTAGGCGGACTTGCCGCTACACTTTCTAAATCGCCTATTAATTGGTCTATGTATCGTTGCATATTATTAAAATAATAAATTATTCAAGAAATATAACCCTTTTGTTTAGCTGGGTTCAGTGAAAATCTAATTTTTATTAACTAAAAAGACCTCTATTAAATACTTTTGTGTTTCATTCAAATTAAATTCTTCCGGGTCCCATGTTTCGTTTTTTTCAAGCCCACACCATTCTGCCATCTCCTCATATTCAGGCTTTGTTTTATCAGAAAGGGTTTCTTTTAATTGCTCGTAGCCCCACACCCCACCGCAATCTTCCATGGGGCATTTACCTTTACCATCCAGTAACATAGGGTACATTGCAATATCTGGTAATATTTTTTCTAAAGTTATAGTATGCTCCCAACTATCACCAAAATCATAGATATAAGTAAATTTTTGTTTTTCTTTTGTAAAAACTTCAAATAAGTCAACTTCTTCCGCGTCTAATGCATCTTCAAAATCATAGTCTGCACCATCTTCATAATACTCTTTTATTATGGGCCTGGATCCAAAACCTTTTGGCGAAAATTGAAAAAGGTGTGCATGCTCCCAACCAAAAGATACCTGAATGGCTATATGAAGGCTGAAAAAACTAAAGTTTGCCGGAATCGTTATCCTTCTCCATACAGGTGGTTTGGTAATACCTTTGATTTGAATTTTAAACTGAAATTGCATGTTTTTTAATTTTAAGATTTAATTATTTTAGAAAGGATTAACAAGATTAACATGTTATAAGTATTTGTTTTTTGACAGGATTAACATGATTTACAGATTGAACAAAACTGGTCATTTTATTTGAATTGCAACTTTGACTCTACTCCGAAAAGTGTATTTTTCTGTATTTAGCCGCTAAGCGGGTTTTTAACAGGCAGATATACAGACTAATACATTTTCACTTTTAATAGGATTACCCGCTAAGCGGCTTTTCGGAGTGCCGTCAACTATGGTTATAATTATTTTGATACTTTAAAACGGCAAATCTTTATCGCTAGACGTGAAATTTGACATGTCAATATCATCATCTTCAATTTCAAAATCTTTGCAAGTGCAAAATTCTTCAGGAAACGGACATGAATCCGGGTCATAAGTACAAAATTCAAAGTGATTGTTCCCCTGTGTAACATAAGTTGTTTTATGTTCAAGGTAATCAACTAATATTTTATATTTTATCGTTTCGGGCAAACCATCAGGGAAATCAGGATAAAAATTAAATGCTTGCCATAGTTGTTCAAATTCAAGAACCAGTTTTTTTATTTGTTCCGGGTTTAGTTTTTCAACCGGCGGGAATTGCATTTTTTTCAACCCAAACAGGTTTCCCATTTCATACAGTTCGCCATAAAGGTATTCTTCTGCCCCACGTACAAATTCAAGTTCGGGTGGCAAGCTCATTTTTTGTGGGCGAGGACGGTTTTTTGCCTCCTGCATATCGCCTATTAATTGGTCTATGTATCGTTGCATGGTGTTATGAATTTAATATTTTGGTTTATTTTATCTGTAAATTGTATTAATATTTTTTATATTATAGCTGTAATTATTTGTGGTAATTTGCATAAATGCGTAAATTAAAATATTTGGGAATTTAAGAAGCCATCATTTTTAAATATTTTTTCATTTAGACCACCCTCTAAATTATAAATATCATCTTCTTCTATTGCTTTTTTTCGCAACTTTAGATATTGAAAATATTTAAAATCAGAATGTTCTTCATTATATTCACAATACTCTCGTAATTCATCTGCCATTTTCTTATA
>JAOZNO010000299.1:0-4624 GCA_029933755.1 Bacteroidales bacterium
GGTGTTTTTAATACGCATTAAAAGCAAATTGGGGTAACAAAAGGTTAACAAAAAGAAAAAATCCCTAAACTAAAGTTCAGGGATTTTAAAAAGTAATATTATTTGAATTGATCATGAACAGCTGATGAGCTTTTTATTGGGATTTAGAACCAAATATTACTTACATTTTAATAATTTTAAATTCTGTTCTTCTATTTAGTTGGTGCTCTTCTTTTGAACATGGAACACCATCAGTACATTTGTTTAGAATTTGGCTTTCACCATAACCCTTGCCTGTAATTCTTTCAGGATTAGGAATTCTGTCCTTAATATATTCAGCCGAAGATTTAGCCCTTTTATCTGACAGCCTCATATTTGACGATGCGCTACCTCTACTATCTGTATGGGCGCCCAATTCAATTTCCATTTCTTGATTTTCAATCATAACTTTTACCACTTTATCAAGTTCGGTGGCTGCGTCAGGTCTAATATTCGATTTTCCAAGATCAAAAAATATTGGTTTCATATCAATCATCTTTGATAAGTCCATTCCAATCTCTATTTCTTCCAATACAATATCCATATTCTCATGCATATTGTATTGCCCCTTGCGATACAATGTCTGGTTATAAAAAAAGGTTTTTGCTAAATATCCTTTCTTATTTATTTTTAATCTGTAGCTTAAACTATCATTTAGCTTTCGATCTTCAAGTTTTCGTAGAAAATCACCTGTTTCAGATGTATTAATCGCTTCTTTTTTACCTGAAATTAAATTTGTTAAGATAATTTCCACTTCGTTTAGTGGTTTCCCTGTTTTTTTATCTTTAATAATACAATATAGTGAAAACTCAGGTGAATTGCCATATACATTTACATATAAATTAGCAGTATCAGATAAGTTTGTGTGATCAAACACCACATATTTTAGGGTATCAATACCTTTAAAACCTTCTTCGGGTTTGTAGCATACATTACCTATTGAATCTATCTGGTATAATGAGTTCTCATTAGTACTGCTTACTATTTTAACCCTTGTATAGTCAATGTCCATATTTGGATCTGTGTCATTTGGTAATACATTAACAAACATGGTGTCAATATCATAATCATCATCAATAATTTCAATAGACAATGAATCATCATAAGCAGTGGGGGGCTGATTAATTTTAAAATAGTAAATATCATCATTATTAAAACCTCCATTACGATTTGATGAAAAGAAACCTTTTTCGTCATTCTCAGTAGTTAATCCAAAATCATCATAACTTGTGTTAATTGGATAGCCTAAATTCTTAATTTTATCCTCAGAAAAAGAAAAAATATCCATTCCACCTAAACCTGGGTGACCTGTTGATGCAAAATAGAATGTTCCATTCTGAGAATATGATGGAAAAAGTTCATCACCAGCAGTATTTAATGGCTCACCCGCATTTTTAGGTGTTGACCAGCCTGAATCCTGCTTTTCACAATAGTAAAGGTCTGTTCCACCAAAGCCACCCGGCATATTTGAGATAAAATAGAGCATGTTTCCATCTGGCGAAATCGCTGGGTGAGCACAAGAATACTCATCGTTATTGAATGGTAACTGAGTAATATTTTGCCATTTACCGTCTTTTAGCTCTGATTGGAATATTTTTAAGAAATTAGTATTATTTTTACTTTTCCCTTTTTTCTTGTTATAATAATTATTCCTTGTAAAATATAAAATGCCTGATTGGTTATGATAGGCAACCGGACCTTCGTGATATTTTGAATTTACTTCTCCAAAAAGTCTTTTATACGAAATCAAATTATGATTAGAGTCTATTTTACATTCATACAGACTGTAAAACGGTTCATCAGTCCATGCACTTCGCCTTGCTGAAATAGTATCACGTGAAGAAATAAATATAATTTTATCTTTATAGTAGGCAGGGCTGTAATCAGACATTTTCGTGTTAATGTTTTCCATGAATTCAATAGAAATCAGGTTTGAATCAGCTAATAAGTCAGAATAGCCACTAAATTCAGCAAGTTCTTTTACGGCTGCTTGATCTTTTGGATTTGTACCCAGATACTTTTTTAACCAAACAGAGGCTTCATCGTATTTTTTATTATTGCGTAATACCTGTGCATAATAGTAATAAGTTTTAGCTTCACATTTATCCAAATCAACAGCCTTTTGATACCATATTTCTGCATTAACCGGGTCATTAATTAATCGATATGAATCACCGAGTTGTGAATTTACATATACTTTTGTTGTTGCTTTGTAACCACTTGTTGCCAAATCAGTATAATACTTTATTGCTTTTTGATAATTAAAACTGATAAAATTTTTATCAGCTTTTATTAGCTTGCCGGATTGTGATACGGTATTTAGTGATATACCAAATACCAGGATTAGTAAGGCTATTTTATTAATTAATATTTTTGGACTCATAATTTTTATTGTCTAATTAGTTCTATTTGGTTTAGAAGTATCTTGGAGTAACAATTTTCTTATCTTTAAAAATTAAATCATAGCTAATAAGAATTTCGTGTGAACCGGCACTGTTTTTTCTCATTTCAGTGAGTGGTAAATCATATGAGTAACCAGCTCTAATCCGATCTGAAACCTGATATTGGAAAATAAACCCAACAGCATCACCATAGCGATACATAAGACCAAGCCAAATTTTATCCTGATATATTACATTTGCTGTCATATCAACAGATAGGGGAGCTCCTTTAACCATTTTAACAGAAAAAGATGGTTTTGCTTTCCATGTATCATTAATTTTAAATAAATAGCCTCCTATAATGAAAAGGTGTTGTTCTTCACTGCCTGAACTAGGGATGTCTGTAAGTTCGTCATAAGTATTTTTAATTAACTTGGGAGTAGAAATACCTAAATAAAATTTGGCAGAATATAAATAGATACCTGTACCAAAATTTGGTGTGAATTGTGTTTGATTATCGAAATTCAACAATGGATCATTAGAAACAGCTGAAAATGAAGATACATCAAGTTTATTTATATTAAAACCACCACTTAAGCCCATTGACATTTTTAAACGACTTGTTAAATTAAAATTGTAGGCTGTATTTAAATACAATAAAGTATTTTTAGTTGGGCCAATTTCATCACGAATAAAAGTTAAGCCAAGTCCAAACTTATGTCTTAAGAAAGGTGAATTAATTAGTAAAACCTGACTTTTAGGTGCACCTTCAAAACCCATCCATTGATTACGGACAATTCCGGTAACATTTAACCTGCCAGATGTACCCACATATGCGGGATTTGTAAGTTGTAATGCTGATGAATATTGTGTAAGCATCACATCTTGTTGTGCAAAAGTATTAACTGTAATAGATGTAGCAAAAAGGATTAATACTATTTTTAGGCTTCTAATATTATTTTTTATCATCTTTATGTGTTTTATTGTAATCATTATCGAAAAGCTCTTTATTGAATTTTATTAATATTTCAGATAAACTGAGCCTTTAATTGGTTTGTTTTCACCATTTAATTTTAGTATATAGAAGTAGGTGCCTACAGGTAGTGGGCCGTCACCACCTATCTTTACCTTGTTCTGTGCACGACCGTCCCAAGCATTTACATCATTTCTATAATTCACCACGTGAAATATTTCATTACCCCATCTATTATAGATATAGATTTCATTATCAAAATCATCAATTCCCGGAATTATAAGTAAATCGTTTATACCATCACCGTTTGGTGTAAATACGTCTGGTACAGTTATACTTGGCTCTATGGTAACAAATAAGGTGTCAATATCTGAAAGTCTTTCTGTATCAAAAATTTGATAAGCTATTGTATCCACTCCGAAGAAACCTTCAGCAGGAGTATAATCAATTCCACCAAGTCCATCAACAGATATGATCGCTTCACTGCTTAACTCATCAATTAATATTACTGAATTAATATCTAAGTTATTATCAACATCTGTATCATTTTTGGCCACATCAATTGTAATTCTTGATGAATTCATATCAACCGTAATGAAATCAGGGTTTGCAACAGGAGGATCATTAACAGGGTTAACAGTAATTGTTACCATAGCTGTAGAACAATCACCATCAGTATCACAAACAGTATAGCTAAAGCTATCTTCTCCATTAAAGTTCTCGTCTGGTGTATATGTGTATGTTCCATCCGAATCTAAAGTAAGTGTTCCATTTGTTACATCCGTAGTCAGGGTAAAAGTAATTGGATTATCATCTAATCCTGTGTCATTACTATAAACATTATCACTTAATACATTGTCTTCGTCTACATTTATCATATCATCAACTGCTACGGGAATATTATTTGGTGCTATTACCGTAATGGTTACCGTAGCAGTAGAACAATCTCCATCAGCATCGCAAACAGTATATGTAAAACTATCCGTTCCGTTGAAATCTGTATCAGGAATGTAAGTATATGTTCCATCAGAATTTAAAGTAAGCGTTCCGTTTGTAACATCTGTAGTCACTGTAAATGTAATTAGTCCGTCACCTAAACCAGTATCATTTGTAGAAACATCATCATTTAAAGTTCCATCTTCATCAACAGAAACAATATCATCCTGTGCAACCGGTGTATCATCTATCGGGTTTACAGTAATGGTTACCGTAGCAGTAGAACAATCTCCATCAGCATCGCAAACAGTATATG
>JAOZNO010000299.1:4724-5360 GCA_029933755.1 Bacteroidales bacterium
TTCCATCTTCATCAACAGAAACAATATCATCCTGTGCAACCGGTGTATCATCTATTGGATTTACAGTAATATCTTCACTGTTGTCGTCTGTAGTGCTATTATCATCAGTCTGGTCTTGTGTGTTTGAAATTGAATTTGTAATTGTATTACCACCAGTTCCTGCATCCACATTCGCAACTATTGTTAATGTAGCATTTGCACTATTGTTTAATGTTCCAACTGTCCAGTTTGGAGATGTCCAGGTTCCTGTTGAAGGAGTCGCACTTACAAAAGTTAATCCAATGGGTAAGTTATCTGTAACAACCAAATTCGAAGCTTGTGCTGAACCATTATTTGTTACCGTAATGGTATAAGTTACATTTTGCCCTTCGTCAGGGGTTGTGTCATCAACTGTTTTTGAAAGGACTATGTCGACACCTGTATCATAAATAGTAACTGCCTGAGTAGCGGCAGTGTTATCATTGCTTGCAGCATCAATAGCTACAGCAGCCGCTACATCAATAGTTATATTACCAGTACCATCAGGAGTAATATTAGCCGTGTAGGTATTACCGTCAACTGCCACAAAATTTGAAGCAGAGCCGTTTCCTACAGTAATATCTCCCAGTACAAATCCTGTTACATCTTCGTTAAACT
>JAOZNO010000300.1 GCA_029933755.1 Bacteroidales bacterium
GTGTTTGTTGTTGAAAGAACACCTTTTGCCAGATATTTTAGCTTTTTAAGAGACTGGAATGTCGATTTTGGTGGTGTTACTTCAAGTTTAGGCATTAGTGATGAAAGAAAAGTTTTTAAAACAAATAATGCTATTGTTGCACCGATAATTTGTTATGAATCTGTTTATGGTGAATTTGTAACTGAATTTGTGCAGAAAGGCGCTGATATTATAACCGTAATGACCAATGATGCCTGGTGGGGTAACACACCGGCTTATAATCAAATATTGATGCAGTCACAGCTTAGGGCAATTGAAACCCGTCGAACAGTAGTTCGTTCAGCAAATACAGGTGTTAGCTGTTTAATTGATAAATATGGTAAAATAAAAAATGTGTTGCCAAAAAATGAGAAATTAGTATTGTCCGTTCTTGCTGAAAGGAATAAAACAATCACCTTTTATGTGAAAAATGGTGATTTTATTGGAAGGTATGCTGTTTATGTTTCTATTTTAATTCTTGTGCTTTTCGTTTTACGAAGAATGTTGCCATTTCAAAGCAAAGCTGAAAAATGAAAGCATTTTTATAAATAAATGATGCTATATTTGGGTTTTTAAGTTTAATAATAGTTTATCAAAAATGAAGCTAATCCTATTCATATTTGCTCTTGTTGTTACAGAAATGTTGTCTGCACAAGTAACCATTAGTGGTAGGGTTATAAATAAAGAAACAGGTGAGGCGATGCCTTTTGTAAACATTATTTATAATCAAAAAAAAGAGGGGCTTACTTCAAATATTGATGGGCGGTTTCTAATCGACAATGTTGAGAAAGTGGAATTCCTGCAATTTTCGTATGTTGGGTTTAAGAACGTGCTGATTCCAAAAGACAGTATTTATTTAATTAAAAACGGGACTGTTTTTTTGTATGAGAAGAATCATAATCTAAAAGAGGTTGTAGTCTATCCTGGTGAAAACCCCGCACACAGAATTATTAAACAAGTAATAGCAAATCGTAAATTAAATAATCCTGATAAACTTTCTTCATATTCCTATACCGCATATCACAAGATGGTTTTTACTATTGATGCAAAAAAAGTGCAAAAAAATGTTAGCGATACATTAAGTCTTAGTAAACCTGTAAAAGATTCGTCAAGTATTAAGATAAAAGAGTTTTTTGATACACAACATCTTTTTTTAATGGAATCAGTGAGTAATAAAAAATTCCGATTTCCAGCACAGCACAGTGAGGAGATAATTGCAACAAGGGTTTCCGGTTTTAAAGAGCCATCAATGGTTATTTTGGCAAATCAGTTGCAATCGTTTTCGTTTTATGATGACATGATTACTTTGGCAGAAAGCAGGTATGTAAACCCGATAGGCTCAGGCAGTACAAAAAAATACTTTTTTAATATTGAAGACACTACTTATACCGAAAGGGGAGATACCGTTTTCAGTATTTCGTTCCAGCCTAAAAAAAAGAAAAACTTTGAGGCTCTTAAAGGCGTTTTGCAAATTAATACCTTTAAATATGCCGTGCAATCGGTAGTTGCTGAACCTGTTGAACCCAATGGTATAATAGGGATAGAAATTAAACAGCAATATAAATTAATTGATGATACCTATTGGTTCCCCATTGAATTAAATACCAACCTTATTTTTTACAGCATGATTCCAGAAGAGGGGAAAATAAAGTTTAACCCAATTGGAATAGGTAAAACATACATTGAAGATATAAAGGTGAATCATGAAATTAAACGGAAAGATATTGGCAATATTGATTTTGAAGTAAATGAAACAGCCCATAAACAATCGGATAGTTTGTGGAATATGTATCGGCATGATTCCCTTTCAGTACAAGATATAAGAACCTATGAGGTAATTGATAGTATTGGGAAAAAGCACAAGCTTGATTTAAAACTGAAGTTTTATAAAACCCTTTTTAATGGCTATTATCCGGTGTCATTTGTGAATATTGATTTTTCAAGAATGTTGGATTTTAATGTTTATGAGGGGTTCAGACCTGGATTAGGCCTTTATACTAATGATAAGTTAGTGAAAAATGTTAGTTTGGGCGGATATTTTGCCTATGGGTTTCAGGATGACCGAATAAAATATGGTGCAAGTCTGGATTATACTTTAAGTGCAAAGAAAGACCTGAAATTAGGACTAAACTATAAGAGTGATCTGGGAGAATCATCTGGTTATCAGTTTCTTGAAAATCCGGGAATGAATTCTACGGAAAGTTACCGTTATTGGTTTATTCAGGATATGACCTATGTGGAAGAATATAAATTTGATTTTCAATTTCGTCCCTTTCGAAAATTTAAATCGCTTTTATCAATTCGTCAGTTTGATAAGGTAAATACCAGTGGCTTTTTTTTTAATAATGGGGGTGAAGCTGATTTTTCCGAACAAAAATATCATTTTATGGAGACCGCTGTACAATTAGCCTATACTCCAAATGAAACTTTATTTTTTATTGATAATGAGTTCATGAATTCTTATGGTAGCACTCCCGCACTTTATGCAAATGTATCGAAAGGTTTTAAAAATGAGTTTGGTGATTTTGATTATCTAAAAATAGAAACAAAATTATTATTATCGGTGCTGACTAAAAATTTTGGAAAGACAAACCTTGTAGTAACTGCAGGAAAGGTGTTTGGAGATTTACCTTACTTTGAATTATATAACGGACATGCAAGTTATTATGATTTTACAATTGAAACAGCTAATAGTTTTGCAACCATGCGCATGAACGAATTTCTTTCAGATCAGTTTGTAGCAATTTATTTACGACAGGATTTTGGTAGTTTATTATTCAAATCAAAGAAGTTTAAACCGGAAATATTGCTGATTACAAGTTTTGCATTTGGAAACCTTAAAAGTCCGGAATTACAACAAGAAATTGATTTTAGAACCATGGAGAATGGCTATTTTGAGTCTGGAATTTTATTGAATAATCTTATAAGATCTGCAAACATAATGGGCTTGGGTTTTGGTGTTTACTATCGTTATGGGCACTATGCTTTTTCTGAAACAAAAGAGAATTTTGCTTATAAATTAAGCTTTACCTTTGATTTGTAATTAGCCTGATTAATTATGCTACGCATGAGCTAAAGGTTCATAAATTTATTAGGTGCTTTATTAATTGTCTATCAATCAGTAATTTAATCTAAAATAGCGAAATATTTTTAAATAATAAATTTACCAAAGGTGCATTTTTTCTTTGACGGACTTTTTCCCGAATCAAGTTCGGGACAGGCAGTTGCAAACCTTTCGTAGTATAAGCATACAACTTCAAGGTTCGACGCCTCAATTTCAACAAAGAAAAAGCACATGAATTATTCAGGTTAGGAAAGTATTGTATACTTTTGTATATGTATTGTTGTAAAAGAACTAAAAAACAAAGTAAATAAATAATTAAACACATATAAAAAGTTACAAAAAAACAGTTATTATTAGTGTAAACCTTTGTAATTTTGAATAAAAATAAAATTGATAAGATATGAACCTTAAATTGATACTGCTTAGTCCAATATTTTTGCTTTTATTAATACAGACATCATACGCACAGGGAAGTAGTGTGATTGTTGAAGATAATTTTTCAAATAATTCCTATCAGTGGTGGGTAGGTAGAAGTAAGACAGGTGGATGTGAAATTACACGTGGCGAATACTTAATTAAGTATTATGGCGAAAAATCATGGTCATCAAATATACATGCAGACTTAAATCCTAATAGTGATTTTGTTATTGAAAGTCGTATAAGCAGACTGTCAGGAACCGAGAGTAATGGGTTTGGACTCACCTGGGGAAAAGGTAAGAGAGGTTATTATAATTTCATTATCACTCCTAAAGGTAAATTTTATGTGCGTAAGGTTGAATATGGAAAAAAAGGCAAATATCTGATTAAATGGAAAAAAACAAACCATATTAGTCAGACGAGCATCACCAATAAGCTTAGAGTACAGAAATCAGGTAATGAAATATTATTTTTTATAAATGATAAGTTTGTTGCAAAAATACCACATCAGCCATTTTTTGGTGACCAGTTAGGTTTTATGGTTTACCAAAAGCAACAAATAGCCGTTGACAATTTCATTGTTTATGGGAATACTGCAAATCAAGTGACAACCACTGAGGTTGTTCAGGTGATATCACCTAATTTGGAAATAAGGCAGATTGCTATTAATGATAAGCAGGATATTGAAAATATGAGTTCTGCTTATGGTAATGGTAACTCAATAATTGAGCCGGGTGAATCTGTTGAAATAACTGCTTTTGTGCAAAATTTTGGCTTGGGAACGGCAAAAAATGTAATTGCTAAAATTAGTCTTGATGTTGATGATCGTAATATTTCTTTTCCGGATTCGTATAAAAGCTTTGAATTGGGTGATATTGCTAGTGGAGATTATAAAAAGCTTAGGTTTTTCTTTTTTACAAGTCGCCGATATGCATCTAAGGATCTTCCTTTTAAAGTAACTCTTTCTGAAAAAACAGGTACATATAAAAAAGAGCAGGAATTAGGCTTAAAAATGAATGAGCGCACCAAGAATATTGTGGATGTAAATGTTTCAAACTTAGATTTGGAAGAAAATGCAGACATGAAACAAATTGTTGAAATTATTGAGCTTGCAGATGTGGATAAGAATATTCCGCTAACAAATTTAAATGGTGAAAAAACACTTGCTGTTGTAATTGGAATAGAAAATTATAAATATGCTCCCGCTGTTGATTTTGCTAAACGTGATGCTCAAGTCTTTTATAAGTATGCTCTAAATGTTTTTGGAATTCCTGAAGATAATGTTTATTTCCTTACAGATAGAGAAGCTACTTTGGGCGAGTTTAATAAAATATTTTCAAAAGATGGTTGGTTGGCCAGACGCTCAGTTCAGGGCGAAACCAATATTATTGTTTACTATGCTGGTCATGGAGCACCGGATGTTAAATCTAAATCGGCTTATTTAATTCCTTATGACATTGACCCGAATTATGCTAAAACAGGTTTTAGCCTGAATCATTTATATGCTTCTTTATCAGGAATACAGGCAAAATCGATAACTGTATTTTTAGATGCTTGTTTTTCAGGTAAAAGCAGAAAAAATGAAATGTTGTTAGCAGGTATGCGTGGCGTTATTATTAAATCCGAAAATTCTGCTTTTTCAGGTAAAAATATGGCTGTTTTTGCTGCATCAAGTAATGATGAATATAGTTCTGCATATCCTGCAAAATACCATGGACTGTTTACTTATTTTTTATTAAAAGAATTAAAAGAAAATTCACATAAGCTGCCATCAATAACTATTAATGGTTTGTTTGAAGATTTGCAGAAAGAAGTAATTAAACGAGCTGGTTATTTGGATAAGCAACAAACACCTTC
>JAOZNO010000301.1 GCA_029933755.1 Bacteroidales bacterium
ACGTTTTTGATTCTAATAGGATTACCCGCTAAGCGGCTTTTCGGAGTGCCGTCATGATTCAAAGGTACGACTTTTTTAATTATAGGACAATTATATGTGAAGGTGCTTTTTTATGGATATATCTGAATTTATAAAATATAATTATCATAAACACCCTTTATTCCTTCTTCTAAACTGATTTTATGTTTCCAGTTTAGCTTATGTAATTTAGATACATCAAGTAGTTTTTGCATTGTTCCATCTGCTTTTGATGTATCCCAACTTATTTCCCCTTTAAACCCAATGGTCTTTTTAATTAAAGTAGCAAGTTCGTTAATTCTTAGGTCTTCACCACAGCCAATGTTAATATGGGTGTTTTTAACTTCTTTTTCTTTACCTTTTACATCACTAAAATTTATATTTTCTATCATATGTACACATGCATCAGCCATATCATCAACATGAAGGAATTCGCGTTTTGGATTTCCTGTTCCCCATAGAGTGATTTTTACCGATAATTTATTATCAATTACTGAAGTTTTGATACCATATTTACCCAATACTCCAAGAATTTCTTTTTCTGAATTTTCTCCCGATATATTTTCAATGGGGAATTTATTTAAATCTTTCCGAATTGTTTTCCAATCATTATTTTCTATACATCTTCCCAAATGCATTTTTCTTAATAATGCAGGCAATACATGCGATTTTTCTAAATTGTAATTGTCATTTGGGCCATACAAATTTGTTGGCATCACCGAAATGAAATTTGTTCCGTATTGTAAATTGTAAGATTCACACATCTTTATCCCTGCAATTTTTGCTATTGCATAAGGTTCATTTGTGTATTCAAGATCAGAAGTTAATAAGTATTCTTCCTTTAAAGGCTGAGGAGCATTTTTAGGATAGATACATGAACTGCCAAGGAAAAGCAATTTTTTTACGTTATTTTTATATGAATGATGAATGATATTATTCTGTATCTGAATGTTTTCATAAATAAATTCAGCACGATAGGTGTTGTTTGCAACAATACCACCCACTTTTGCAGCAGCAAGTATTACATACTCTGGTTTCTCTTTTTTGAAGAAGTTCTCAACTGCTGTCTGATCTGTTAAATCAAGTTCTTCAAGAGTTCTGCCAATTATATTATTATAGCCTTTGCTTTTTAAATTTCGAAAAATTGCGCTACCAACTAATCCTGTGTGGCCTGCGATGTATATTTTTGAGTCTTTATTCATAAATTTAATATTTTTTGTTTCTGTAATTTATGGCTACTGAGCTTGTCGAAGTATCGCTGTTATTTTACTGCGTCGTCATTTATGCTAATCGTGTCATTCAGTTGTCATTTGCTGCGCTGTCATTTTTCAGCAACCGAAGCCTTGGCGTAGGTTTGGTCGCTGCGCTGTCATTAGGTCATTGGTCAATTTTGTTTCGCTCCCATTCAATTGCTTCAACCTGTAACTCTGTCTACTACCAATAACTTAATGACTATCGAATGACCACCAATACATTATTTTGTTACCCAGCTTTTTTTTCAATTGATTTAATGTAATTATTAAGTTTTACAGCTATATTATTTATATCCTTTTGGAAGACTTTAAATTCTTCTTCACTAATCATATTTCGATTATATGCTTTAGTAAGCCAAGTTTTAGTTTCGTATAAGGAACCTCTGGAATAGTAACTGAAATTTTTAGCTTCTTTATAATGGAATCGACCAAAGCCCTCACTGAGGTTTGCAGCTACAGAATCAGCAGCTCTCACTAACTGCTTTCCTATAGTATCTTTCAAAAAGTAATTCCAATTAATAACAATTTTCCAGACTTTCTCACCTAATTCCATTGATAATTGATAAACCTGTAGTTCCTCTAACTTCATTTTATAATATTTAATGGTTACCAATAACTATTTAATAATTTAATAAAGACTTACAAACTTTTAGAACTTTACTAGTGTCAAGTCAAGTATCAGAGTTTGGGTTATTGACTTAACCTTTAAGCGGTGCGAACCGCTAAAAGGTTGATTGTAGCTTACTTTTTAGCGGTTTTTATCCGCTTAAAAGTTAATATGCTACCTGAAACATCAGGATTGACATGACACTAGTCAAATTAACTGCAAATGACTACGTCTAGGCTTGGGTAAAATGACAATTAATGACTTAATGACCAATTATATTATTCAAAATAGTTTAGTGTTTTATAACCATTCTCTCTTAGAAAGCGTTCTTTCTTCATCAACTTTAAATCTGATTGTACCATATCTTTAATTAATGCATCTAAATCGTATTCGGGTTCCCACTTAAGTTGTTTTTTAGCTTTTGAGGCATCGCCAATTAATAATTCAACCTCTGTAGGTCTAAAATAGTCAGAATCTACTTCTAAAACTGTTTTCCCTTCCAGAAATTTGTATTCTGAGTCTTCAACCTGGCTAATTATTCCTTTTTCATTAATCCCATTACCTTCAAAACGAATACTTATGTTTAATTCTGCAAATGCTTTCCGTACAAATTCCCTAATTTCAGTTGTTACTCCTGTAGCAATTACATAGTCATCAGGCTTGTCCTGCTGAAGAACAAGATACATTGCCTTAATATAATCTTTTGCATGTCCCCAGTCTCTTTTCGATGAAAGATTGCCAAGAAAGATTTTTTCTTGTAGACCAAGCACTATTCTTGCAACTGCCCTTGTAATTTTTCTTGTAACAAATGTTTCTCCCCTAATTGGACTTTCATGATTAAACAGGATGCCATTACTTGCATGAAGGCCATAGGCTTCTCTGTAATTGACTGTAATCCAGTATGCATACATTTTAGCTACAGCATATGGCGATCGTGGATAGAATGGTGTTTTTTCAGTCTGAGGAACTTCTTGGACTAATCCATACAGCTCAGAAGTTGAGGCTTGATAAATCCTCGTTTTTTCTGTTAAACCTAACAGTCTAACAGCCTCCAATATGCGTAATGTCCCTAGACCATCAGCGTTTGCAGTGTATTCAGGGGTGTCAAAGCTGACTTTAACATGCGACATTGCTGCTAAATTGTATATCTCATCTGGCTGAACTTCTTTAATAATCCGCGTAAGGTTCATAGAGTCAGTTAGATCTCCGTAATGCAAAAAAAGATTTCTCTTTTCAACATGGGGATCCTGGTATAAATGATCTATTCTATCTGTGTTAAATGATGAACTTCGCCGTTTTATTCCATGAACTTCATATCCTTTATTTAATAAAAATTCTGCGAGATAAGCCCCGTCTTGTCCTGTAATACCTGTAATTAATGCAATTTTTTCTTTAGACATTCTGTTAAGTTAAAATTATAGTTTTAGTATGATTTTTATATTTATTTAATTGAAAGCATCTTTCAATAGGTTTTGTTATAGACTTATTTCAAAATAATCCAAATACCAATCAATAAAATTACTAATACCCTGTTTAATTGTTGTGTTTGGTTTGTAGTTAAGATCTTTAACCAAATCATCCACATCGGCAAATGTAGCAGGAACATCCCCTGCCTGAATTGGCATCATATTTTTGATTGCAGTTTTACCCAATTTGTCTTCAATAGCTGCTATGAAGTCTAATAATTTTACAGGATTATTATTGCCAATATTGTATATTTTATAAGGAGCAACTGAAGATGACGGATCTGGTTGTTGTCCTGACCATTTATTATTTCCCTTTGGTGGATTATCAATAACCCGAATAATTCCTTCTACAATGTCATCAATATAGGTAAAATCCCTAATCATTTTACCATGGTTGAAAACATTAATAGGTTCATTGTTTAATATTGCTTTAGTAAATAAGAATAATGCCATGTCTGGCCGCCCTGATGGACCGTAAACTGTAAAGAACCGTAGGCCTGTTGTTGGTAAATTAAATAAATGACTGTATGTGTGTGCCATTAATTCGTTACTTTTTTTACTGGCAGCATACAAACTAATAGGGTGGTCTACATTGTCATGAGTTGATAATGGCATCTTTTCATTTAGACCATAAACACTTGAACTACTAGCATAGGTAAGATGTTTTACATCGTTGTGACGACAGGCTTCAATAATATTAACAAAACCAATAATGTTACTGTTAACATAAGCTTCAGGGTTTGTTAAGCTATATCTTACGCCAGCCTGTGCAGCAAGGTTACAAACTACATCAAATTTCTCGTTTTGGAATAATTTATTCAGATTATCTTTATCTTCCAGGCTCATTTTAATAAATCGGTAATTCTTATAAATGTCACTTGTAACAATTATATTCTCTTCAATTTTATCTCTATTGATTCCTGCTTTTTTTAAACGGTCATATTTAATGTTTACATCATAGTAATCGTTAATGTTGTCTAAGCCAATAACTTCGTCTCCTCTTTCAATTAGTTTAATTGCTACATTCGATGCTATAAATCCTGCTGTCCCGGTTACTAAAACTTTCATATTCAATTAAATTGTTATTTGTGTTCTGCGAAAGTAATCTTAAATAATCTCATCTAAATAAAAAATATTTATTTTTTTGATGAATGATATGCATCATTATACTAAATATTACATTTAGCTCACCAGATTATTTCTTTTCATGATAGGCTTATCCTAAATATCCTTATCTAGGTCAAATACTAATATCCGATAACAATATATTTTGTATTTTTGAATAATAATACAAAACCAAACAACCAAATAAACTAAATTCAGTTAGTAAGCATTTATGAGAAGTGTTTTCATACAAGGGATTACGTATGTTGGAAAATAAATCCTTTAATACATGTGCTTTCTATCTGATTTATAAAATTATTAAAAACAAACAGATGAAACAAGTCCCGATTTTTCCGGGACGGTTCCATGTGGTAATTAAAAATAGTTAAAAAATAAACACATGAAACATATTCTTTTGACCTGCTTTATTCTTACTTTCTCTCTATATTTTTTTGGACAAACAATCTCTACCGATGTCATAGTTTCTGCTGGTGGAGAGTTTAAAAATACAAATGCGCAAATTTCATGGACTTTAGGTGATTTTCAAACCGCTACATTTTCTGAAAACAGCGTAGTTCTTACGCAAGGCTTTTTGCAAAGTAATCTTACTATAACTGGAATATTGGATATGGAAGAATCTCAGGATATTAAAATCAAGGTTTTTCCAAATCCGGTTAAAGATATTTTAAATATAGAAATCCAGTCAAGTGAAAATAGTGTAATTCAATGGGAGTTAATTAACCAAACTGGAAAAATAATTAAAGCAGGAAATAACTCTCAAAATCTTAGTCATTCACAAATAAGATTTTCATCCTATAATTACGGTGTCTATTTTATACGAACATTTAAAAAAGATGGTTCTTATATGAAAGTTTTTAAAGTAGTTTATGTCAAATAAATA
>JAOZNO010000302.1:0-2974 GCA_029933755.1 Bacteroidales bacterium
CTTCTACTCCTGCTTCTTTAAGCATAAAACCAAGTGCATCATATAAATCCTCATCAGTACAATCAGTACAGGTTCCACGTGGAGACATAACTCCATAAACACCTTCGTTACCATTCATAACGATTCCCCTAAGGACATCAAGACCCTTAGCAGCACTTTCGTCCCAACGTGTTTTATCTGTTAAAGCAGCTGCACCAGCAACTCCAGTCATATGACAGGCTATGCAAACTTTGTTATAAACTACGTCACCATTTTCAAGATTGGCTGTATATTCGCCACCATCACCGCTTTCTTCACCACCTCCACAACTTGTAACAAATGTAAAAATAAGCATACTAGCCAAAATAATACTCAAGAAATTCTTCATAATTTTTAGAAAATTTTAATAATAAATAAAACAATTAATAAATAATAAGCTCTTCAAATTTAAACATTATTTCGTTATGAACAAATGTTTAAAAACAATGTTGCCCGAGAAAGTAATACTTTAGAAAAAAACAATTGATCTAAACCAAATGATTAATTATGAAAAGATTTAAACTATTACTATAACGGGCAACAATGCTAAAGAAAAAAAGGGTGAGCTACCCCACCCTTCTATTAATTACTGTTCTTTCAAAACAGCAGCAGATTTTGCCTTGATATACTCGATTATTTTATCGACATCCTCATCAGAAACATTTTGGTTAGGCATGGCTAACTTATATTTCTGACGCATGGCTTCAATATCTTTTTCCTTAAAATGGCTGTCAGGGTCTGAAATCCAAGACTTTAACCATTCGTCATTCCTCCTTTTTTCAACCATCAATAAATCAGGACCATTGTGCTCTGCACCAAACTTATGACATGCATTACAGCCATAATTCAGATATTCCATTTCACCCGGAAGAAGGTTTTTCATTTCGATTGCAGAAGGCTTAAATGCCTGCATCTTCATATCTTCCTGAATACGTTTTGAATATGCTAATAATCTTTCACTTTCAGCATCAGCATTGAAATTTACTGCCAAATAGCCCAATAATTCCCTGTTACCCGGATGATGAATTTTATCAAATAATAATGGGAACATCCCTGCTTTTTCAGCTAAAAACTCGATAGTTGCTGTTTCACCCGGACGCCATCTATACATTTGGTCATATGCAGCAATTTCATATACATAATGATCCAATTTACCTTGTCCATGATTTGTTAAGTGTATCATCACCATATTACCCTGTTCAACATTGATGTTTTTTGGTTCTACCTGACCATCTTTAATGGTTCCATAAACATGTACCGTATTACCTTTTACTTCAACTTTTTCAGCACCCAAATCAGTATAATACTCCGATTTCTTCATTGTATAGATATTTGTTCCAATATCATATTTCGACACAGAACTAAAATCATTAACATCAATCATGATAGTATAATGAGGTTCTCCCAAAGGAACTGGCAAATCATAAATAATTTCCATTTCATCGCCATCAATATCAATTAACTGATGATTTTGAGGGTGTAACGGACCTACCGGATTAAAACGGTCGATGGATAATTTATTTAATGCAATCATATATTTCCCATGAGGGTGTTTCGTATCACCATGAGCTGTTACTAAGTGTCCTATATTATAGTGAGATGGTACATAACCCAAAACTTTAAGGTTAATATAATCCCATTTTGTTATACGGGAATCGACATAAATAGAAGTATAAATAATACCCTCTTTTTTATCAAACTGATTATGCAATGGACCAAGACCAACCTCGACACTACCATGAAGGGCATCTTCCAATGCAATAATTGGGATACCAAATTTATCAGTACCTTCAAAGTTTTTCTCTTCAATGGCTTTCATTATCTTGGCAAATGAATAAACCCATGCATGCGAATCCAGTTTTCCTGCAACAACAATATAATCACCTGTTGGGTCAACATCAACACCGTGAGGTGATTTTGGTTCAGGAACCAAATAAAAGATACCTTCTTTAATAGCCATTTCAATCGTAATTACTTTATGACCATTAATTATTTTATACATTCCTTTTTTTACCAGTTCCGCTGCTTTTTTCCAATTGGTAACGTGTAAATAATCCACATCTTTTGAAGAGCAACCAGCCTCGAAAGGTGGGCGACCACTTTCCATACCACCAAAATACATTTCGGAACAGAATGAATTAGTAAAACCCCAACCATAACTAGCTAACTTACCTGCATCAGATAAGTCTTGTGTATAAGGGGGAAATTCAAAAGAAAATGAATTCTCCTCATCAATTTTACCTGTTTCGTTGTCAAATTTCCAATAGGTTACACCACCTCTCCAATATTTCTCAAAAGTAGATTGAGTTAAAGGATAGTATTTACGATCAAGAGGTGCCGGATATTGACATGCCTCCATAATATATTCTGAGTTAGGTGTAAAGAAACAACCACCGTGATTACTACGGTACAACGGGTTATTAACAACTTGCTTTAACTCCCAGTCTTTTAAATCCACAACAAATACCCGTGGGTTGGCTTTATCATTAATAACAGCCCATTTACCATCATAATCACCATCGGTTTCAGAAAACCCAGGATGATGTGTATCACCCCAAAGGATTTCAGCTCCATCAATAAAACCGGTTTTCATCATTTCCATTGATTCCTTGCTGTAACCATAACCATTATATGGCTGTTTTGTAGAAGTAGGAACATATTTAAGCATTCTCATTGAAGGGACTGTATATATAATCATATTACCTGCCTGTCCTCCTGCATTTAAAGCTACGTATTCATCCGCAATATTATCCGGGGTAAAGGTTTTAGCTGCAGCTAATACATCCTTAGAGTTTAGCCCTCTTCTTTTTACTATATCGCCAAGAGATTCTTCGCCCCTTGGTGCTCCATCAATACCTGACGAGCCTGTTCCACCTTTATCGCCACAACTTGTTACAAATACAAGTGCAAAACTTAAAAGTGAAGCAATTATTATTTTGCTTTTTATATTTTTCAT
>JAOZNO010000302.1:3074-5348 GCA_029933755.1 Bacteroidales bacterium
TTATCTATTCTTTTTCTCTATTTCTTCTGTTAAAATAGTTTTTGCACGAATACCAACATCAGCTGTTTTTACCTGATATTGCCAATATTGCTCTGCCCATAAGAATGCATCATGCCACTTTCCTTCTGCGGCATATTTTTCGTGATTTGCTTTTGATTTTTCAGCTTGTCCTAACTGATCAAAAGCATCTTCAACAAGAGCAGCAACATATGGATAGTCCTGATAATTATTTTCTTTCAACCATGTAACCACACCGTTAATAATATCCTGTGTCGCATCAATAACTACAAGTTTATCTTCATAATTCTTTTTATACCCTAATAATTCTTCTTCTGTAAAAACATGTTCTTCAATTTCAATCTCTACATAACCCTTAGGCTTAATTAATATAATACCTTCCATTTCAAGGTGTAGAGCTGAACAGAATTCAGTACAATAGTATGGGAATACACCAGGACGGTCAGCGGTAAATGTTAATGAAGCTGTTTTTCCAGGCTCAAAACTACCATGCTTACCATAAGTGTCAATTGTAAATCCGTGAGTTTCATCTTCAGCACGCTCAAGATTAGTCAAATGGAACGTTACCACATCACCTTCATTTACTTCAACAATTTCTGGGACAATGTGAGAGCGAATAAGTGTACCAAAGATATGGACACGATTTCCTTCACGCTCAATTTTTTCCTGTCCTGCCACTGTTTTATAAGGTGAAATTTCACCTGTTCGTGAATTTGTTCCCAATGGGTAACGAATTATAGGTTTAATAGTCGTTCTTAGTACAGCAACTGAACCATATACGTTAGCCTGAGGTAAACTCATCGTGTAAATATCCCTCATTTCGTCAGAAGATATATCAATAAGGTGTTGGAAACTTGGTCTTGTTGGCCCAACATTTGGAATATTCTCATACAAGCCTTCCTTATCAACCACTGTTAAATAGTTTGAATGAGGATTTACCGAATTTCCCTGGGGAACCATTAATTGGCCAGGCTTAAATGTAAGTTCAATTTCTCCAAGTTTTTCTCCTTTGTCAAAATTCCACTTAACTACTTTTTTATCATTAAATGCCGATGTATAAACTACATTTTCCCTTTTATCAAAAGCAAGGTCAACAACACCACTACCAATTTGTAAAGAAGCATGTTTAACAGTTGCTAAATCAATAAGAGGTATATTACCATCTGTATTTCCTGCAAAAGTTTTATTTGCAAGGGCATCTTTTGTTTTTGCAAAGTCTAAAACAATTGTTTCATCACCTACTGCAATAAAATACTTTCCATCAGGACTTACTTTTACTTTTGACACCTTATTAGGAATCTCAATAAACGCAACTCCACCAGCAGCAATTGCAGCATCTGTAGAAACAACATCGAATTCATTTACCACTTTATCAGTAGCAGCTTCAAGTTTTGTATAATCAACAACATAAACATAATGTTTACCCGCTTTATCAGCCACACCAACAACAAACCCGTCACTGGATTTTTTACCAGCATCAAAATAATCAAGTGTAAATGGTGGTAATTCTACTGTAAATGTACCTTCCTGTACAATACGTCCCTGGTGATGACCTGATTCAACAGCACTTTCCGTATCATGAAATTTCCAAAAAGTAACACCAGACTTAAATTTAGTGTCAAATTCAGTTTCAATATCTGCGGTTTTATTTCCCCAAGGTGCAGGATATTGGCTGGTTTGTACAATATACTCAGTATTTTGGGTAACAGTAACACCCGGGAAACAATTTACAAACAGTGGGTTTGTTAACATTTGTTTGGTCTCAAAATCATCAAGTCCAAGTAGTGCAACTCTCGAATTGGCACCATCAGAATAAAATAAATATTTTCCGTTATAGGCACCTTTTGTCTCGGAGAAGGCTGGATAGCGCATATCGCCATAACCATAAATCCGGTTATCCAGTGAACCTTTTTTCAGCATAAGCATACTCTCATCATCATAACCATAGCCTTGCCATGGTTCAGGTGAAAATACTCCTACATATTTGTAGATACGCATTGAAGGGATACCATAAACTACCATTGTTCCTGAGTTTCCGGTTCCAACAAAAGAAAAATACTCATCTCTGCCACCTCGTGGCATGAAAGTTTTAATAGCAGAAATTACATCTGCATCATTAAGGCCTCTGGCTTTTTTAACATCGTCAAGGGTTCGTACCCCGGAAGCAAATGCTAATAAAACCAAAACAAAACCTAATAAAAAAAGGCGATTTTTTGGTGAAATCATAATTAATTAATTAAAGGTTAGTAAATAAAA
>JAOZNO010000303.1 GCA_029933755.1 Bacteroidales bacterium
TCCTGTGCAAGTATTTCAAATGGAGATTTTGCAGCAGCTCTTGTGTCTTTCGTATTTTCAACAATATTACGTAAATTATACATAGGTTGGGGCGATGCGATTATTTTAAACATGTCATTACCTAAAGGTTCATTTATTTGCATTATTTTAGAAGCAAAAATAATTGTTTGCCCGGCTTCTATTTTCATATCCCCCTCACTAACACCTTCTCCAGGTATTAATATACTTACCCCATTATCAGGCTGTATATCCATTATTTGAAAATATGCTGTTTGCATTCCTTTATTTACAATTTTAAAGATAAACAAATCACCTTCTTTAAATTCAATTTGTCCGTTTTTTTCATTATCCTCTTGTTTTCCAAATTCTGAAGCTATAAAAGCTCCTCCTCTATTTTCGTACTTTTTTACGGGTAAAAGCTCTATCACCACATTTAAATCAGGATTAAAAAGATCCATTTGCTTTAAATATCCAGCCTTTGAATATATAAGAACTTCTTTTTGTATTGCATTAGCTACTTCTACACTACTTTTATTTTCAATATTTTCTGTATATACATTATTATCATTCTTAATTTCATATGACAATAGCTTTTCGCCATATTTGGCAATGCTATCCTTAACAATAATGTCAGATGTTTGTATTCTTTCTTTGCTAACAATTCGAATAACAGGGTGCTTTACTAAAATTTTAATAATTTTTTCCTGATTCTTTATTTTTTCATCTATAAAAACATTTACTTTCATTTCTCCATAACTTCTTTCTTCAACAAATACCCAGCTTTTAAGAATTTCATTTTCAGAAAGAGTTTCATGCAAGCGAATTTCTGCTTCAAAATCAGAAACTTGAACAACTTCAGCTTTTGCTTTTAGTTTCTTTTTGCTTCTTTTTTCAGTTTCAATAGGGTAAAGTCCTACAATTGTACCTTTATGAATTCCCGAAAGTATTCCAGCATCAATTAATATTTTACCTTCCAAAACTTTCTTAATTTTAAAATAATCCTTATACTCTATATTCTTAGTTCCAAAAAGTTCTGAGTTAAGATTTCCTTCAGCTAAAGGAGTTTGCTGTGGAACAGAACTTGACATTTTCAACTTCATACAATCAAATAAACCTCTATAGGTCTTGATATCACTATTTCCATTTAATGCTATAGAAAATGCATATGATAATGATCCAATATGTTCACCACTTTCAGTTACCGTTTCATAATTTACTTCATCTTGCTTTGATGCACTAAAAACAACAAGTTTTGCCAATTCCGCAGAGTTTTCATTAATTTCAATTCCACTAGAAATATTAACTGTTGCAGATATTTTTGGTTCATAATCCTGAGGCGCTAATGCTGATTGACTCCCACGAATTGTCTCATTTCCTCGGCTAATTGTACCAGAGTAGCAAGCATCTATCATAACCATTACACTACCTTCATAACCAATTTTCCGTCTTAATTCTGTTAAAAGTTTGCCCAATTCATCATCAGTAAAATGTTCTTCACCTTTATAAAAATCATCATCCCAGTATGGCATAGCACTGTAACAAACCAGCGCCTCATCATAACCATCAGCTTCATCTCCATTTAAATCCATTACCTGCTGTCCGTGCCCCGAAAAATGAAAGAAAGCAATATCCCCCTTTTCAGCTTTTTCAATCAAAGCACTTCTAAAAGCACTCTCGAAACCATTTCTTGTAACCTGTTCATCCGTAATGATAATAATATTTTCTTCTAAAAACCCGCGTTTTAAAAGGCTGGCTTTAATATACAGAACATCTTTCTCTGTATGTAATCCATTTACATTTTCGTAAAATGAAATAGCCGCAATTAAAGCAATTTTTTTTGCTGAAACAGATATTGAAATATTTATAAATAGTATTAAGCCGACAAGAAATAGAGTTTTATTTTGCATATATATTGTTTTAGCTTATAATAAGAATAAAAATAAGAGATTTTAACTTTTAAAGCAAATAGGCAGTAATCTTTTGGCTGAAGCGGCAAGTTGGCTACGTTAGTATATTAGTAAATAAATACTAATATCCACCAAAAAACTTTCGTAAAAACCATTCAGTCGATAATAGGGTAATCATAATAAAAAACAGCCATTTCAATTCTATTAAATCAATTAAATCTTTGGTAGAGAATGAGACAGGCTTAATATTACCATTTTGTTTAATTTCAGATATAAGTTGATTAAGACGATTGGGCATAAACATAGCACCACCATTTTCGGTAGCTAACTGATATAACATTTGATAATCTGCCCTGATATTAACAGCTTCAATATTTAGCGGAACTACAATAAATTCACCTGATTTTATGTAGGTTTTGTTATCTTCAGTAACTTGTGCTTTGTATGTATATTTACCAACGGGTAGTTGCCCAGCATTCATTTCATATGCACCATTCGTTCTTGAAAAAATATAATTTAAGCTTTCATTATTGTCATTAATTATTTCAAGAGAGAGCTCTGCCTGATTATTTAATTCGTAACTTTTATTGTAAAAATCAGCACGAAAACGAATCAACTCATTTTCATTAAAAATTCTTTTTGCACGAACAATAAACCGTTCTTTTTTAATGTCTAATGATAAATAATGCACTATTCGATCAATTAGCGCATCAAATTGTTGATGATTTTCATTTTCCAGGTAATCATTCATCCTCCATTTCCAAATTCCTTCACCACAAATAAAACCCAATTTACCAGTTGAAAGATTATCCTCTGCAAACACAAAAATAAGTGGCTTTTCAGTTTCTATTCCTTTTATTTGCTGATAAAATAGTATGTCTGCTTTTTTATTTAGAATATATTCACCAAAAGGAGAAATTAGTGGTGGATAATCATTAAAATTTGAATTTTTAATATGCTCCGTATCAAATAAATTAAACTGATTATTAAACTTAGCCTCTGTCAACTCAGTTATTCTTTGATTTTTTTGAATTTTAAGACCCAGGTTCAATATATTTAAATCTCTTATATTAGTTTGTGAACCGAGAATAAACAAAGCAGGTATTTTAGCTTTATTAAGTTTTGAAAACAAATTTTTAGCAGCATTTCGATACGAGGGTAGCTGGTGAAAAATAACCAACTGATAGTCCTCAATATTCTTTTTGAATTTAACAATGGTGTAAAATTCAACAAAAAGGTTTTTATTTGCCTTTAATGCTTGCCGGATAGCAGAAATATCCGGATGTACCGAATTAGCTAAAATCAACACCTTTTTCTTATCATCAATAACATCAATTGCAATATTTTTACTGTTATTGGCTTTTGTAAACTCGCCGTTTTTAGATAAAATTTCAATTTTGTAATGTTGTAGGCCTACGCGTTCAGCAGTTAGATTAATATGTAGTTTTTTAAAAAAATCGGTAGAACTAATCTTAATCTTCTCTTCTTGAAGAATTTTGTTATTTTTCAATATCCTTAAGGTAATATCTTCACCTTTAAAACCAAAACTACCCAATTGGATTTCAAGAGGAAACTCATCGCCCAAAAAAGCAATTGAATTACTTAAAACATCCTTAATATAAATATCCCTTTTACGACTTGAATCACCCAGAGCAACTGTATATACAGGATAATGCAGTTTTTTTGCTAAATAAGTAGGACTAACACCCTGGTTATAAATACCATCTGAGGCAATTACCAAAGCACCAACATTATAATTTATAAATTGTTTTTCTATTGTTCTAAATAACTGTGTAAAATCAGTTTCTTTTTCATTAAAACTGTAAGATAGGCTATCAACACATTTCTCACCAAACGATACAGTTTTTACCTGGAAATCTTTACTAATATTCAGAATAAAATCATTGAACAGACTAATATATTCAGCCTCCATTTGCTTGTTACCATCAAAAGCAAGCTTAATAGATTCGGAATTATCATGTGCTACAATAATTATAGGACGCTCAATTTCTATACGAATATATCTTAAAACGACGGACAAAAGAAAGAGGCTAATAAAAAATATACTTAGAAAACGCAATGTTATCACAGTATACAGCTTGATACGTTCAAGCTCACTAAATTTTTCATCTTTACGATAAAGAAACCAGCTTATAAGGGCAGAAAATAATAATATTGGAATAATATACCAAAGAGAATATTTGCTTAGAATTTCAGTATGCATGTTTTAGTTATTGATAATTAGTGTATACAAAGCTATTTTTAAGATGTTGCTCTTCTAGCATAAAGTTATTAAAAAAAAAGCCTAAAAAACAATATTAAGTAATTGCATTATAGGCTTAGAAAGTATTATCAATTTAGTTTGTAGCTTCGTTCAACTATGCAATATCATCCGGAAATGCTTCATAATAATCCTGCAAAAACTTACCATATCTCCTAGCCTGACCAGCACCATTATAGTATTTGGCAAAATTTACAAATTCCTGGTTTCTAAGGTATTTTATCATTCTTGGGCTTAAAAAATCAAATAAACCAAATATATGAAAACGAATATCTTTATTAAAATTTTCATACATTTCTACAATGCTATCATAACCAATAATTTTTGAATTACTGCCCAGTATCTGTGGTAAACCCATACTGATTGATTTTAATGCGAGCTCATCATCCAATTTTCGTGCAAAAGCCAACACTTCATGCTCTTTATCCTGATCACCATGAAAACTCCCCCATTCAGCTTTTGAATCTGCTCTAAATTTATGACCTAACCATTTTTTATCACTACCATATTTAAAATGGTCATTATAAACCTTTTCATTTTCTTTGCCCCAATAACGATAAAACAGATGATTTTCAAAACGAATTATTACCTTTTCATCATTAAAACCTTTACCACCACTTTCAACACCAATAACAGCAATAGCACTAGCCATATCAATCCCCAATCGGTTGCTTAGTGCTTTTAATAAATTACCATATTTATTGTAGGTTTGCTTTACAATTTTCTCAATTCTGTTTCCAGTTACTTCTACTTTCTGAGCAGGCTCCATGGCCACTTTTTGCAATTCTATATCCGTATATAAGTAGTTTTTACCACCTTTTGATTTTAAATCGATATATTTTGCAGAAACATAAGCAAAAGTTTCCTTATACTTAATTCTTAACCAACCCTCCAGCTGGTCAACAACAATAACTTTTTTATCCTTTTTAACTTTACCAACTATATCAGAATCCTTATTAGGTAATGATCGAACATTTAAAATATTTGCCGTTACAACACCACTTTTAATCAAAGGATTAACAAATTTGGCAGATACAAATGCAGAAGAATCACTGAATTGAATTTCGTACCATTTTTCTTCAATACCCACAATTTCAACTAAATCATTCTTTTTAAGCTTACCAATAACCTCACTATCCAAACTTGCATCAGAACGAA
>JAOZNO010000304.1 GCA_029933755.1 Bacteroidales bacterium
TCTTGATTCAATTAATTCTTCAAGGTGATGTTGATGAAAAACCAATGACTCATGCTGTTCATTTATAGTGACACTTTTATTTTCCAAAAGCTCATTAGAGCTAACCAGCTCTGTATTTTGTATTTTTATTTTTTTATTTTGCCCAACAATTTCAGCATTTTTTTGATTCAGTTTTCTATTCTTACCAAGTATTTCTATTGATTGCTGTTGAGCCAGAGATTCTAACTCCTCACTTTGTTGGCTCATTAAATATTCATTTTCTTCTAATGCTGCTTTCTCCCCTATATTAGATACTTTCATTTTCCTTCTGGAATAATTCATCTTATATCCCACTGCTAATGAAAGCATTACAATTTCAAATATGGATCCAATTTGCATTGCATTTGAAGTTATCGGTATAGTAGGAATAATATTCATCCCCTGCATTACCTGAATAGAAATCCCAACAAAATAGAACATCCAGGCATAAAAAAATGGTACAGCCGGCTTATACCCCTTATTTTTTATAACTATGGTTGAAAATATCACAAAAATGATTATTAAAAACCCTACTACATTTAACAACTTACCGGCAATCATATGATTACCTGTTATGTCAATTAAAGCATTTATAATCAAGGCAACTAATGAGGTGATCATTCCCAGATGTATACCTTTCGAATGTTTTTTTGTGTCCAGATAATTAATGGTAAACAGAATTGGAAAAACAAATCCTAAACTCATTATTGCAATTATGTACTCATTAATCCAAATATATTCATACCAAATGAACTCTTTACCAATTCCACTAAGATATAAAAAGCTAATTGACGAATTTATTAAATGAAGTAAATAGTATAAGTATATCTTGTCTTGCGAACTTAATAAAAGAAATAAATTATAAAGGAATATCATTAAGAGTATACCGCCATATACACCTTTCATAAAGTCAACATTGCTATCTGCAAGCAGGAAAGCATTATCAGTGCCTATATTTGCACTAATATATAATCTTGTGTTTGTTCTTATTTTCAGATAAAATAATTGTGCTCCAGGCTCTAATTTAAAAACATAGTTAATCGAACTTATTTCCTGATTTCCTTTTGTATAAAGACTTCCACAACGGACACTATCTATTTTACCATTTGCATAAACAGTATAAAAAACAATTTCATTTAAAAAAGGAGGAGCAATTTCAAGAAAACTCTCTTTCTTTGTTTTATTTTCAAACTCAAACCTACACCAAATAGAAGATGGAGTAAATGAATAAGATGGAATTTTTTTATTTGTTGTCTTAAAGCTTTTAGTTAAAATATCATTTATAGTATATTTGTCATCCTTATCTTCGTATACAAGAAGATTAGACGAGATTGATATAACTTCAGAATCACTAGAGAGGACAATCTTTTGAGCAAAAACATCAAAGCTAATAAGCCGGGTTAATATCAGTAAAAGGAGAAAATATTTATTTTTAAAGAGAAACATCATAGTTCATACAAAAAGGCATAAATTTAATGAATTTTAATTTAATCAGAAGTTCTTTATCCCACTTTTATCATTTTATCTAAAATAAAATTTTAATTATTGTAATATGCTCACTAATTTTACCAACTAATAAAAAGTAAGATTTAACAGACAATTAAATAAAAACGAATGAATATATTAGTAATTGGTTCGGGTGGCAGAGAACATGCTATTTCGTGGAAAATTAAGCAAAGTAAACTTTTAAATAAACTTTTTATTGCGCCTGGAAATGCAGGAACAGACAGTTTAGGTATCAATATTGATATAAAAGTTGATGATTTTAAAGCAATAAAATCATTGGTGTTAAAAGAAAACATCTCAATGGTATTCGTTGGACCGGAAGACCCATTAGTGAAAGGAATTCATGATTATTTTATTGCGGACAAAGATCTTAAGCATATTGGAGTGATTGGCCCGGTAAAAGCTGCGGCAGAATTAGAAGGAAGTAAGGAGTTTGCAAAGAAATTCATGGTAGAAAACAACATTCCTACTGCTCAATATCAAAGCTTTACAAAAGAAACGATTAATGATGCTTTTGATTTTTTAGACACATTAAATGCTCCATACGTTCTTAAAGCAGATGGTTTAGCTGCGGGTAAAGGTGTTATTATTGAAAATGATATATCTATTGCCAAATCAAAGCTTAAAGAGATGCTTAACGGACAATTTGGAGCTGCAAGTCAAAAAGTTGTAATTGAGGAGTTTCTTGAGGGAATTGAACTTTCAGTATTTGTGTTAACAGATGGTGAAAGCTATGTGATTTTACCCGAAGCCAAAGACTACAAACGGATTGGCGAAGGTGATTCCGGACCTAACACAGGTGGTATGGGTGCTATTTCACCAATACCATTTGCTGATTTAGCCTTTATGCATAAAGTTGAAGAACAAGTTATTAAACCAACTATTCAAGGACTAAAAAACAGAAAAATTGATTATAAAGGATTTATTTTCTTTGGTTTAATGAATAACAATGGCATCCCTTCAGTTATTGAATATAATGTTAGAATGGGCGATCCTGAAGCAGAAGTTGTTATTCCCAGAATAAAATCAGATCTTGTAGAATTATTTAAGGCAGTTGCCGAAAACAAACTGGCAGAAACAACTATTGAGATTGATGAGCGAACAGTTTCAACCGTTATGTTGGTTTCAAGGGGATATCCAATGGCTTATGAAAAAGCTAAAGAAATTACTGGACTGGACAAGATTACTGACACGATTGTTTTTCATGCAGGAACAAAAATAGTTAAGAATAAAATATATACAAATGGTGGACGTGTTATAGCAGTTAGTGCTTATGGTGAAAACATGAATGAAGCTTTAAAAAAATCCTATGCAAAGATAAATGCTATTGACTTTGAAGGGAAAAAATACAGACATGATATTGGTTTTGATTTATGATACTGAAATTATTTAAGGTGTTCTCACCTACAAGTTTAATGATAATAATACTTTTAACAATTATTTTTTGGTTAAAAGTATTCTTTAACGAATCAGGTTTAGGGCTCTACATTGACCAGAATCCTTTACCCTTGTATGGGCTTGTAATGGACTTTTTAAACATGTTAAACATTCCTTTTCTGAATAAATTATTAGCATTAATACTCGTTCTAATTCAAGCATTTTTAATTGCTGCTATAAATAACCAATTTAATCTGATAGGGCGACGTTCATACATGCCAACCCTGTTCTTTATATTAATAGTATTCAACTTTACTGATTATTTACAAATACACCCAATTTATTTTGCCAATATTTTATTTTTAATTGCATGGATTAAAATAAAAAAAGCACAGGGTAAACAAAAAGCACTGACAAATTATTTTGATGCTTCCCTTTTGATTGGTCTTGCATCCTTATTCTATTTTAATTTTATTTACCTGGTATTTATTTTATGGATTAACATTTTAATAAGTAGACCCGGCAGCTATAAGGAGTTTAGCATATCATTATTCGGTTCACTAATTATATGGTACTTATTTCTATCATTTTATTTTATTACTTATAGTGAGCATTATAACATATTCAGTTTATTAAGTTTTAATCCTGGCTTCACAGACATAACTTCTTTATCAATAACAACGCAAATTGCAGGTATTTTTTTCATACTCCTGATATTTTTTGCAAATTTTGCATTATTCCGATATTATATCAGTTTAAATATTAACATCAGAAACAACCTAAAGTTATTATTTTATTTATTTGCATTAGGTATCCTAATTATCCTTTTCACTAATTCATCCTTTGAATTAATATACATGATTGCAATACCTGTATCTCTATTTATATCGCTATTTTTTATTAATATGAAAAGTATATTTCTTGGGAATGTACTATTGATTATTGCTTTTTTAATCACAATTACAAATCTGTTTTTTGCAGATAGAATAGTTATCTAATTATTCATCCATAAAGTCAAACTTTGTCAGTTTGTCGATGTGTTAAACTTTATAAAGTGAATAGAAGTTGGCAGTAATCAGTTCACACTTCAAAATAGTAAAACACATCAAATACTGACATTAAAGATACCGTATTTAATTATGTCTACTGCTCATGAAAAAACAGATAACCAATAATAATTGCAGCAATAATACCTGCAAAATCAGCTATTAATCCAGCGGTTACAGCATAACGTGTATTTTTAATTCCAACAGAACCAAAATAAACGGCTAATATATAGAAGGTAGTATCTGTAGCACCCTGAACCGTTGAAGCAATACGCCCAACAAAAGAATCAGCACCATAAGTATTCATGGTATCCACCATCATTCCACGGGCTCCACTTCCACTTAATGGTTTCATTAAAGCAGTAGGTAGCGCAGGAATAAAATCAGTATTTACTCCAACCCAACTAAAAAACATAGAAAACCCTTCAATAATATAGCCCATTGCTCCTGAGCTTCTAAACACACCAATTGCGACCAGAATAGCTACTAAATAAGGAATAATTTTAATAGCAATTTCAAAACCTCCTTTAGCACCTTCAATGAATGTCTCGTAAATATTAATTTTTGCTTTTACCCCCAATAATATAAAGAATATAATAATTGAGAACAATATGATATTACTCGACAGGGTAGAAATCATCGTAATTTGATCCTTTGGCATTTGAGAGAACAAGTAAATAATACCAATAATGATAGCGGTTAATCCACCTATATAGGACATAATCACTTTATCAAATAAGTTAATTTTTTGATAAATCGACACCGTAATTAAACCAGTTATGGTTGAAAAAAATGTTGCCAATAGTATCGGAATAAATATATCCGAAGGGTCAGCAGCACCTAATTGTGCCCGGTAAACCATCACACTTATTGGTATAAGCGTTAAGCCCGAAGTATTTAAAACCAGGAACATTATTTGAGCATTACTGGCCGTATCTTTTTTCGGGTTGGTTTTTTGCATTTCTGCCATTGCCTTCAGACCCATTGGAGTGGCTGCATTATCTAAACCAAGCATATTTGCCGCAACATTCATCATAATAGAGCCAATTGCAGGATGATCTTTTTCTAATTCTGGAAATAGTTTATGAAAAAAAGGGCCTATTAGTCTTGAAAAAATTCGGATAACTCCGCCTTTTTCACCAATTTTCATCAAACCAAGCCAAAGGGTGAGCACACCGGTAAGCCCCAGTGAAATTTCAAATCCGGTTTTTGCCATATCAAATGTTGAATTAACCATATTAGGAAAAACCTCAAGATCACCGAAAACAATTAGTTTTACTAATGCTACTACAAAAGCAACTAGAAAAAACCCTACCCATAAATAATTTAAAGCCATATTATTTGTCTAAAAGAATTAAACCGCAAGATAAATATAATTATATATTTTTGTTAAAAT
>JAOZNO010000305.1 GCA_029933755.1 Bacteroidales bacterium
CTCTCACTTTTAACTTTTTTTGGTATATGGAACTTTTTTTAAGATTTGCAGAAGTTGGCAGTAAACAGACCACAGTATACAGTAACTCAACAAAGTCTACTGACTGGGAACTGCTGACTTTTAACAAAATGTAAAAAAATAAATTATTGCAAAAAAACTGACGAGACAAACTAATTAAGGAAGCCTTTTTTTATTGAAGGTACCTTTTTAAATTACAGGCCTGCTGATTTTAATAATTTTCGGGCATTTTCTATAATGTCTTTATCAGCCTGCTTTGCAGATTTTGTCAATTTAAATTCATTTCCATGACAATCCTGAACATAACAAGAATCTTTATCAGTATCCTTAAGTACTTTATATTCACAACCAAAGCTGTTTATTTTTCCTGCAATTTTTTCATTACTCATTACAATACATTTAAGGTTAATAGTTTTTTTTGTAAATTTAGGTTTGTAGCGTAATGATTTAATAAGGTGGGATAAAAGTAAAGATTTGATTGTATGCTACAAATTATTCTATAAATATTAGATATGTTATAAAATATATTATTTTTACACTAATTATGGCAATAAAAGTTGGAAGATGGGATTGTGTGCAATGTGGCTATGTTGGAATTAAAGGACCTAATACCCATTGTGATAAATGCGGGGCAGCACGTCCGGAAAATGTAGTATTTTACCTAGCCGATGATTCAGAAATTGTTAAAGATTCTGGTAAAATAAAAGATGCAAAAAGTGGAGCTGATTGGGTTTGCTCTTTTTGTAGCGGACACAATAAAGTTTCAGATAATATATGCCAGTCATGTGGTAACGACCGTGATAAAACAGATGGTGATGAAAGCCTGAAAGAAAAAATTCACTTATTCAATAAAAAACCAAAGAAAGAAAAAAAATCATTAAAATTAAGCAAAGGGTTTAAGAGAGTACTTTGGGGCTTTATTGCATTTATTGTTTTATTTGCAATTCTTGCACAGTTTACTACCGACATTAATGTTGCGGTAATTGGCTTTAAGTGGGAAAGGTCTCTTGAAATTGAAGAAAACAGGAAAGTCGTTGAAGATGACTGGCAAATCCCCCAAGGTGGTGAAAAGATTGATTCCTACCGAGCTGTTCACCATTATAATCAAATTGAAGATGGAACTGAAACAGTAACACGTACCATACAAAAGCAAGTTGGAACCGAACAAGTAAAAATAGGCGAAAAAGACCTTGGAAATGGTTACTTTGAGGACATTTACGAAGAGCAGCCCGTTTATGAAGATGTTGATGAAACATATGAAGCAACAAAATATAAACAAATACCTGTTTATAAAACCAAATATAAATATTCTGTTTTTAGATGGAAAGATGCGGGTAAGCTGAATGCTTCTGACACAAACAAACCAGCCTACTGGCCTAAAGATGAACGTCTGGAAAATGAAAATACATTTAGAATTAAAAAGCGAAATGAAAAATACTATATAACTATTAAAAGTGATGATAAAACATATACTGAGGAAGTGAAGCTGGAACTTTGGAATAATACAAATATAGCTGACACGCTTATTGCACAAGAATCAAGTGTTTTTGGCACTTTTTTAGGCTTAAAGCCCATAATGCAAAATTAATTAGAGTTTGTCTACAAAGTCCGACTTCTGCGTTGTTGCTCAAAATCTAAATCCTCAAATACACTAGTATTCTGTGGTTTAGATTTATCACACGCCCCCGATAAAAATACGGGGCAGGCTTTAAATTCGAACTTTCTAGTTCAAACTCTTGACTTTATGGACACACAAATTATACGTTTGTAAAATAAAATAATAATAAACCAATACTAAAAAATGAAAACAAATAGACCCTTTATTACAGCAGGATATGTAGGTATTATATTAATACTATTAGGATTATTTTTAATGGCATCTTTTCCTAAACATGTTCCGTACATGGCAAAAGGCTTTCAAACACCTATAATTTATTTTGAATTTGTAGAAACAGTTAAAGAAACACAACAGCTATTTGGAATGACAAAAGGTTTACTTCCTGATGATAATTTGGTTCAAAAAATGGATTTTGCTAATAAAATTGATTTTATTTATGCATTTGTTTATGCATTATTTCTTTTCCTGTTTGCCCAAAAATTAGTAAAAATATCAGGTAAAAAGATTTTTGTAGTAGTAATGGTTTTAGCCATTTTGGCAATGGTCACTGATTGGTTGGAAAATATTAAACTAATTACGATTACTGAAAGCCTTATATCTGGAAGCTTTCAGAATGATATAGATGCCCTTTTTGTTTTTACATGGATTAAATGGGGTAGCCTTGCACTAAGTTTTGTTATAATATCTGAATGGTTTTTTAGAGGGAAAATTGTTTCAACCATATTTGCTTTTTTAGGTTGGATACCTATTATTCTTGGTGTTTTGGCATTTAAAACACCCGGTTTTTATAACGAACTGTTTGCCATATCAATCATGTTTATGTTTGTTTCTTTAATTTTTTACTCTTTTATTTATAAAAGCCCACAAGTAATCGATGGATTAAAAGAGTAAAGATTAATACTACTAAATTAGTAAGCTCACAGGGCATAAATTGGAAAGAATTCATTTTGTACAATGCAAGCATAGGTGAATTTAACCCACTGGTGGGTTAAACCAAAACTTTCACTTTGCTTTCTGGTTTCAATTGCATTTTTTCAAAATTAATATGACTAATAAGGTTTATACCCGGTTTTTTACCTATTTCAAAACTACCTATTTTATCAGATAGATTTAAAGCTTCAGCACCGTTAAGTGTAGCCCATTTTAAGATTTCAGTTAATGGTATTTGTGGAAAGTTTGCCTGAATAGTTTTTAATTCATCCAATACGGATAATTGGTGGTTTGATGCAAGTGAATCTGTTCCAATAGTACATTTTTGCTTTAGTTTATGAAATAGTGGAATATCCGGCAAACGGTTTTCAATATACAAATTGGCATTAGAACAAAATACCCAATAAACCTCATCAAAATATTCATTGGCAATGGCAATATCATGCGCACATGAAAATGTATTGTGTACCAATAAACATTTGTTCTCTTTTTTAAAGTTTCTAATTACTGATTCCAGCGAGTTTTTTCCTGTTGGTTTAAAATGCGAAAAGTCAACTCCCATATTCGATAAACTCCTAAATATACTTCCTGTTTTGTTAATAAAAAGTTCATTTTCAGATACACTTTCCTGATTATGCATACTAACAGGATTTGTGTTTTTCGTTGCGTTATTAAAAATATACTGAAATAACTTTTTTGAAACACTATAGGGTGTATGTGGTACAATTGAGCAACTTAAATCATTATTTCTTAATTCTTTTTCTAGTTTTTTACCTGATTCAAAAACTGTTTTTGCTTTGTCCGGATTGAGTGAAAAAAGTTCAATAAATGTATGGTAATGTATTGTGCTATCCTTTTTAATTTCAATGCTATGATTTTTATTAGAAATATCACCAACTGCAACAATCCCATTTTTTTTCATTTCTAAATCTGCCTTATTAATTGCTTTCAGAATGGTTTCCTCATCAGCAATTCTGACTCTGCTTATTTGGGTGATAAAATTATGTAAGCCCGTTTTCTCTACAACAACACCCTTCAAATGAGACAGTTCAATATGACAATGCGCATTAACAAAACCAGGAACAAGTATTCCGCTGTAAAACTCTACACCGGCAATTTCCTTTATTTCCTTACCGGGATTTATAATATTGATAATAACTCCACTTTCATCAAGTTCAATAATCCCATTTTTTATTGGTTCTGAACTAATTGGGAATACATAATGTGCGGATATTTTTCTACTCATGATTTTTGTTTATAAAGAACAAAATGATAGAAATGTTCACAAGATAGTTATGAATGTAGGTTCAACAAATATGTAAGACTATGGACAGTTAAAAAATCAATTGAAAACTTTTAATCCTTACGCTTATAATGATATTTAAACCTTTTTTCCTGGTATTTTGTTACATCCAGAGGTATTGTATATTTACTTTGCTTTAGTTTAAGACCACAATCCGGACAATTCAAATCATAAATTGTTATTTCTTCACCACAAGCTGAACATCGGTTTTTATCACTCATCCACTCTTTTTGCTCCTCAGTAAACCCCTCTCCCTCAGGTGGATTTAATGATAAATACAGATATGATGATTTTATGACTTTTTGAATATGACTATCTGCAAACATAAGGTTTACTAAGAAAAAAATTGTTGAGAAAATAAACGAAAACCATAAGAAACCACTCATTCCAAAACTAGAGAAAAGGGCAATAAAAATGATAAGGGCAATTGTAATCTTAATTAGCTGCATAAGGTGAATCTCATATTCAACAGTAATTAGTTCCGCTTTTTTAATTTCTATCTGAACTGGATACTTAAAATTTACTAATGAATAATCAGATGTAAAATGAATAAAACCTTCTTCTTGTTTAAATTCACTAAACCCTTTACTCCTTATATAATCTGTATACAAATCAACTGCATACACAACATCAACATCCTCTGATTCTGGAATTTCAATTTTATTTTTATAACTATAGGGTAGTGACATTTTTTTGTATTTTGTTATAGCTATGGTTTAAAGAATCAATAAACATAACATCATCTGTTTTGTATTAAATAACAGGTCATTTTTTGTCATTTAGCTTTGCTGTCATTCAGTAGTCATTTTGCAATACATTCAGAATAATTACTAAATGACGACAAATGACTATAGAATGACAAGATATTCAAAGTACAGGAGACAGGCATCGTTTGACTTTTACTTACTACATACAAATCAAGCTATGCTTTCCATTCATATTCGTCATCATCATTAATAATTACACCAATTTCTACTTCATTAAGTTCGCCATATTCCTCATTCAGAACTAACCAGTTATCTTCATTTGTATTTGTAGCGAAAGAGTCGTAATTCTCATATTCAAAATCTTCCATACCGTTTTCTTCAAGAAAACTTAAAACACTTGCAATATCCTGCCCAATAAGTTTTTTCCCTAAAAGCGTAAGTTCTTCACTTGAACAATTTATATAGGCAAGTTTATAACCAGCCTCTTTATAAAAAGTAAGTGTTAGTTTCAATTTATTGTACTGATATTTAATATTATCATCTTCATCGGTATATTTTTCATCATATTTACCTAATGTTTTTTCAACAAATTCTTTTGATACTCCAAACAGTAAATTATCAATTCCGTGTTTTACTTTTAACTCCATTTTTATTTTTTTTAGTTATCAATATCAAAGGTAAGTTATTTTAGGTTTTCTTAAAAACCAATCAATACTAAAAGATATAATCAAAAAAGGCCTGCAAA
>JAOZNO010000306.1 GCA_029933755.1 Bacteroidales bacterium
CAGACATAAGCAATACGGATATTAAAAATATCCCAGAATATCTAAACTAAAGCCTAAGTAATTAGTAACTGGTAGTTAACTAATCAATTACCAGTTACTAATATACTAATCACTAATAAAAAAATGAACTACAAATTTATTGTTATTGAAGGATTAATTGGCGCGGGTAAAACCAGTTTGGCAAAAAAAATCTCTGAAAAGTTTAATTCAAAACTTATACTTGAACAATTTGCTGATAACCCATTTCTTCCAAAATTTTATAAAAATCCGGATAAATATTCATTTCCTTTGGAATTGTCTTTTCTTGCTGAACGTTATCAGCAGTTAAAAGAAGAGTTATCAACAGGCGATTTATTTAAAAGTTTTTTGATATCAGATTATTATTTCCCAAAATCATTGATTTTTGCAAAATCAACACTGGCGGATGATGAATATAATTTGTTCAGGAAATTGTTTGACATAATTCACTCAAGTCTGCCAAAACCAGATTTGTATGTATATCTTCACCTAAACACAGAAAATGCGCTCAATAACATAAAAAAAAGAGGCAGAAGCTATGAGCAAGGGATAGAGTCTGAATATTTGAATGTTTTGAGCAAAAATTATTTTGAATATTTTAAGCAAGAAAAAAGCATAAGATTTTTAGTTATAGATACTAATGGCATTGATTTTGTAAGGAATAATTCTGATTTTGAAGCTGTTATAGATGTAATATTTAATAAAGAATACCCTATAGGAATTAACAGGGTTATTTTGTAAAATCATCTTAAAGTTATACTTTTATAATCTAAGAGTTTTTTAGAATTAATCTTAATATGAAAAAAACTGTACAATAGATTTTATTTATAGAAAACATTATTTAGATTTGCACTTAAATATATATTAACCGAAATTTCATTCAGTCAAACATTTTATTTATCTATTATGAAGAAAGTTACATTTAATTCCTTGGTATCATTGGCTGTTGCAATTCTACTATTAAGTAGTTGCGGCGGACTAGACAAGATGGCAGATAAAGCCAAAGACATCAAATACACCGTTACACCCAACCCGCTTGAAATGCATGCAGGAAAAGTTGCTGTTGATATAAAAGGAACTATTCCTCCAAAGTATTTTGATAAAAAAGCATTATTAGTTGTTACACCAGCGTTAAAATATGCTACAGGTGAGAAACTACTTAAATCAGAAACTTTACAAGGTGAAAAATTTGAAGGTAACAACAAAGCAATTTCCTGGAAAGAAGGAGGAAAATTTAGTTATGTTGATACAATCCCATATATTGATGATATGAGAATATCTGATCTTGAATTTAGGGCTAATGCATCAAAAGGTGATGAAAATCAAGATTTAATTACTATGAAACTTGCTGATGGTATTATTGTTACACCATTATTAGTTGATGAAACAGCAAAATTTGTTGAAATTCCAGTAACAATGGATGCGAAAATTGCTGATTTAGAAACAGCAGTTATTCTTTACACAATTCAAAATTCAAATATTAGAAGTTCTGAATTAAGAGAAGATGATGTTAAAAAACTTATTGAACTTTTAACATCTACTACTGATGAATCAGACAATGAATTAGTAAACGTAGAAATTTCAAGTTATGCATCACCTGATGGACCTGAAGATTTAAACGCTAAATTAGTAGAAGGTAGAGGTAAGTCAGCTCAAAATTATATTACAAAATCATTGAAAAAATCTAAAGCAACCGTTACAAAAGATGCTGATTTTGTTGTAAAAGCAACTACACCTACTGAAGACTGGGAAGGTTTCAAAAAGGAAATTGAAGGATCTAGTGTTCAGGATAAAGACCTAATTTTAAGAGTTCTTTCTATGTATTCTGATCCAGAAGTACGTGAAAGAGAAATTAAAAATATTTCTGAAGCATACACTGCATTAAAAGATGATATTTTACCTCAGCTAAGAAGATCTGTTATTAAAGCAAACTATCAATCAAAGGTTAAAACTGATGAAGAGTTATTAGCTTTAGCTTCTAATCCTGATACATTAAAGTTAAAAGAGCTTGTTTATACAGCTACATTAACTGAAGATTTAGCTGTTAAAGAATCTCTTTACAAAATGGCTATTAGCAAGCATAATGATTGTTATGTAGCAAACAATAACTTAGGTGTTGTTTATGCTGCTCAAAACAAAATGGCTGATGCAAAATCTGCTTTTGAAAGAGCAAATGAAATAAAAGCTAATCTTGCTCCTGTTCTTGCTAACCTAGGTGCTATTGCTCTAACAAATGGTAATATTGATGAAGCTAACAAATATTTTGCTGATGCAAAATCTGCTGGTTGTAAATCATCTCATCTAGGTTATAACATGGGTATTATTAACATTAAAGATGGTTTATATACAGAAGCTATTCAAAACTTTGGTGGTGAGAATTCATTTAACAAAGCTTTAGCACAAACTTTAGCAAAGCAAAATGCAGAAGCTGAAGCTACCTTAAATGGACTTGGCGAAACTGATAATGGATGGTTTTATTACCTTAAAGCAATTGTTGCTGCAAAACAAAGTAAAGATGATGCAGTTTTCTCTAACTTAGGTACAGCAATCTCAAAAACTTCTGAAATCAAAGCATATGCTAAAGATGACAGAGAATTTTTAAAGTATTTTGAAAATGAAACATTTAAAGCTTTATTTCAATAAGAAATAAACCGATAATAATTTGTAAGGCTGCCTCAAAAGGCAGCCTTTTTTTTGTGCAGTGAAAAAAATAGTAGTGAAAGCTATCTTAGCGCTTTACCATTTCATAAACCATACATATAAGATTCAGTCCTGATATAAGCTTTATGACAAAGAAGATTAGGGTTTGAAAAACCTTCTGGAGAAGAACTTAAATTGTCTAAGGAACTATTAAGGAATAAACTGACTAATTAAAGCGAAGTTATTTTATTTTTTAACAACCCGAAAAATTCGTGAATAGTATACTCTTTAAGGGCTTTTTCAGAGAAGTTACAAGGACAAAAGAATAAGCTTGAATAGTCAGGTTATTTTGATACAGTTCCTAAGATAAAAGAATAACTTCTTTAGCCGCATTAATTATGCTACGCATGCTCTAAAGATTCACAAATTCATTAGATGCTTTATTAATTGTTTGTCAGTAAGCAATTTAAGCCAAAGTAGTGAAAAAGGGTTTAAATAATAAATTTACCAAAGGTGCACTATTTCTTTGACGGCCTTTTTTCCGAATCAAGTTTGGGACAGACTGTTGCAAACCTTTTGCAGTCCGCTAGCTAGCTGACAACTTCACGGTTTACTTCGGCTTTCTTTAGATTTGTACAGGCTTGCCTCAATTCCAACAAAGAAAAAACGCCTTACATCCCCACCTAAGCGAAGAATTATTCAGCTTAGAAGTAATATAATAAACAATTATTAAGCAAAAGCCTTAATTGATGTAGAATTAAGACTTTTGAACTTAACAAAAAAAGTAATTTTGAAATTAAAGAGTGAATAATTGTGTTCTAATTATTTTATCATTTCTGGGTGACTTTTCACAATTAAGTTTACTCAATAACAGCTTTCCCATTAACCCATTTGTACTCTTTACCTTTGTTAAAGGTTTTTAAATCTCTTTTGCAAGGCCAGTTTTTCTTCACTTTTACCCCAATTTCCCTTCCTGCCGGAAAACCTGTTGCCGTTTCGTGATGCCATTTATCGCTTGCTTCTATCAACTCATTTAGCATTGATTTAAAACCAGGGTTTTTTGCAAGATTATTTTGTTCAAAAGGATCGCTAGCTAAATCGTAAAGTTCAACACCTCTATTTTGTCGAATAAGTTTTATATTGCCCCTTCGCATGACAAGACGTTCTTTATGCATCCAAAACAAATCCCTTTTAATTGGCTTATTCTCTAATAGTGTCGAATAAAGGCTTTTACCGTCGAATTTGTATAAACCCTTGTATTCAATACCTGTTATATCCAAAATAGTAGGAAGGATATCCATAGTCATCATCACCTCTTTATTAACTATTCCTTCTTCAAATTTATCTTTCCAGTAAAAAATGGTAGGTACATTAATACCTCCTTCATACAAGGTACCTTTGTGCCCACGTTTGTTGCCATTTACCTTTCCATGTTGTACACCGATTCGTTCACCACCATTATCTGATGTGAAAATTACCAAAGTATTATCTTCAATATTGTGTTTTCTGAGCGTTTGCATAATTTTTCCAATACCCTCATCCATTGCTGTAACCATTTCGGAATAGCGTCGCATATATTCTTCTTTTGGAAATTTAGTATCCACCCTGTAATTATAAAAACTATCAGTTCGCATTGGCGGATCGTTTGGACTTTGCATTGGCAAATGAACTGCTGCTTCCGACAGGTATATAAAAAAAGGGTTTTCGTACTCTTGGTTTATAAAATCCACAACTGCATCATTTAATATATGTGTTACATATCCCTCCTGATATTTAGGTTCGTGATGAACAAACCAGTCTACTTCACTTTCTGTATTATGCTTTGAAATAAAATCAATATTCCCATCTAAAAATCCCGTAAAATCATCAAAACCATGTGCTTTAGGTTGAAAGTCAAGGCCAGACCCTAAATGCCATTTACCAAATATTGCTGTTTTATATCCTGCTTCTTTCATAATTACAGGTAATGAAGGATTTGTTTTGGGATTAAAACCCATTGTATCTAAACAATGAAAATAAATATGATCAAGTCCAACACGTTGTTGGTAACGACCAGACATTAAGGCAACCCTTGTGGGTGAACAAACAGTGCTGTTTGAATAAAAGTTGGTACATTTAATACCGTTTTGAGCCAATTTGTCAAGATTTGGACTTGAAATACCCTTGCCGCCAAAGCAACTTAAACCTGCATAACCCAAATCATCAGCTAAAATAACTATAATATTGGGTTTCTTTTTTGTTGATTTATGATTTTGATTGTTACAGGATTCTGATAATAGAAATGTGATTAACAAAATACAAAGTACAGAAAGACTATATTTTTTCTTCATTAGAATAAAACGAAGTTAAACATTTATTTATTTTCAAAGTTTGTTTTACTATTTTGAGTTCAGTATAAAAACTAAAAATTAGTACATACAGCCGCTAAGCGGATTTGTTAATAAGTTGATATACAGTATAGAAAGCAGTATGCTTTTTGCAGAATTATCCGCTAAACGGCTTTTTAGACTAAGCTCTATATTAAGTATCCAGACAAAATTAATTGTATATTTACTTTTAAGCAACTTGCATATTGTAAGAGCCTTGCACGAGTGCGTAAGCAACATTAAATAGCACTTAGTGCTTACAAAAAGCCAAA
>JAOZNO010000307.1 GCA_029933755.1 Bacteroidales bacterium
ATTTCGTTTCGCTATCATTGGTCATTAAATCATTGTATCATTAAAGCATTGTTTATTTGGTTATTAATTCTCATTGGTCATTTCGCTTCGCTGTCATTAAATAGTCATTTTTTGTCATTTCCATATCTTCTCATCTTCACATTTCCACATTAAAGCATTACATAAATATTTCTCACAACCATTTAACCCTTGTCTACCTATTCAACAGTATCTCCCCACCTTTAATTGCTGCTTCACCTTTATTATTTATAACATCAAAATATAATGTTTTTTTATCTTTTTTTAATAATCTTACGGTAATAATGTTGGGTGGTACAACCATACCTGTAAACTTAGCGGAAACTGATTTTATTTGCTTTATATCATTATTTAATTCTTTTGATAGCAAAACATTCACTGATTTTGCAAACGTACAAGTACCCTGTAAAATAATATCAGGTAAACCAATTGACTTAGCAAATTTTGGATTTGTATGAATAGGTGCATCAATTTCTGCTTTTTCCGCATAGGTATAGGGTAAGTTTTTATCTATATTAACAGATTCTTCCCATAAAGGCTGCTGTTCATCAATTTTTGTTGTTTGAGCTAGTTCACCAAGGCTTTGCTTTTTTCCCTTGCACTTTACACCAAACATTAAACCACCTGAATATTCTGTGGCAAGCAGCTCATTATTTGCATAATAATCAAACCGGATTAACATCTTTGTCCCTTTCTTATGCGGACTAATACTCCATATTTTACTTTTTACAACCAACTGTGTAGGAATGGCAACTTCCTCATAAAAAGTAATAGATTCCGATTGATGAACAATTGTTTTAAGAATTTCATTATCTATTGGTTTTTCGAGATATTTATTCAAACTTTCAATTATATGCCAGCTAATTTTTGTATAAAATAAGGGATGTAAGCCTACAAAAGCATCATCCTCAATACCATTAGTTACTGCATCATTATAACTTACTACATCTTCTTTAGTTATTAAGTACTGAACATCCTTGATATTAATTTTGATTGAATCAGAGGATATTTCAAGTCTGGGTCTAAAAAGGAATCGAATAGCTGCAATTATTTTTCTCAAAGGGATTTAGCTTATATTTAAATTAATCTGCCATAAAAATAAGAAAGCTTTTTGTGAATGAAGAACTTCGGGCAAATTAATTCTATTTTTTATTTTTAAATAAAGAATAATGGGCTTTTTATTATATTTAAGTAAGATGAACCTTATACAGCTCAAAATATTAATTCTTTTTAGATTCTTAAATATTGATAGTCAGAGTCTCTCTTATTAAATTAAAGTGATATAGAATTGTATTTGACTGTCTGTAAATTAGCATAGTGAGACTCTGACTTGCGGATTTAAGCTTATAGTAGAAAGTTCTCTGCAATCCGCAGCAGGTTTTCTATTTTGATAGAAAGCTTCCTGCACATTGTTGCTGGTTTTCTGCTATTGTAGAAAGTCTTCTGCACAATGCAGCAGGTTTTCAACTTTAGTAGAAAGTTCCCTGCAACTTGCAGCTGGTTTTCTACTAAAGTAGAAAGCTTCCTGCAGTCTGCTGCAATCTATATATCAGGCACTTAACTGTTTTTAGAAATTTGGGCTATATCTTAATTATTTAAACTACCTTTACACGCATATTATTTAAACTAGTAGAGAGTTTCTAAATTAACATACCTTTAATCGATTAGCTTAACAAACTAATTGATGAATATAATTTATTAATTAATAGGCGGATTGGCACTAAAGTAGATGAAACAGCAAACGAGACAGAGGTTAATAACCCTGTATGTAAATTATAAATATATATGGAATAAACATACCTAAGACCAATTGAATATAGTGATCCAAATAATGTGGTTGAGAAAATTTCAGATGGATATAATTGGACTTTGAATCAAAGAGTTTATATTAAAGAACTGGACGATATAGATTATGTATTTGGCTTAATAGAACAATCCTATCAAGACGTATTATAATGGCATTATCAGAAATTCAAAAGCAGAAATTCTTAGAAATATCAGGAACGGAATATACAGAATCAGAATTGAAAGGTCAATTTCAAACCCAACGAGCATATAATGATAAAGAATGGGAAAAATATTCGCCATGGTTTTTTACTTTTGTCATTGAACCTGAAACAGGGAATTTGATTTGTGAATTAGAACATAGAATGACAAATAATAGGATTTTTGGTTGGGATATAAAAGGAAAAGAATTATCAGATGAAGTAAAAGAGAAATATTTTAAACCTCATTGGTAATACAAACTATATCTAATCGTAGACGACTGACTACCATTTGGTAGACAGTGTACCTCCTACAGCTCTACTGATCAATACTTACATAAACCATTAAAAACTACTTATCTCCTAATATATAACCAACCCTGGGTAAGCTTTCAATTTTCACCGTATTATCTGTAAGCAGATATTTGCGTAGTTTGGTAATAAAAACATCCAGGCTTCTTCCTGTAAAATAATCGCTTTGTCCCCAAACTTTAAGTAGAATTTTATCGCGTTTGACAATTGAATTCTTAGATAAGCATAGCATTCGCATTATTTCTGCTTCTTTTTTGGTAAGTCGTTTCGTTTCTCCATTATTTATAAGTGCCTGGTTATCTGAATCAAACTGGTATGATCCAATTTTAAATATTGATTCATTTTCAGTCTTTTCATCAGGAATAGTTCTCATTAAAACCGCATTTATTCTACATAACAGCTCCTCTTCATCAAACGGTTTTGTAATATAATCATCAATACCTAAGTGAAAACCTTTAATTTTATCCTCTTTCATTGATTTTGCAGTAAGCAAAATTATGGGTGTTTTTTTGCTTACTTCTCTTACATGTTTAGCAATAGAGAATCCATCTAATTTGGGTAACATAATATCAAAAATACAAAAATCAAAATCTCCATTTTTCCATGCTTTTAATCCACTTTCACCATCACGGTATAGTTTGACATCAAAATTATTATCTTCGAGATATTCGGCAAGTAAAAAGCCCATGCTTACATCATCTTCAACTAATAATATTTTGATTTTTTTTTGCATATAATTATAATGAGTTATTTTCACGTAAATAGACTTTGCAGGTTTTATTAATTAACAGCCCATCAACTATTAAATTTTTTTACAGTTTATGAGCCAAACCTTCCAAGTCCTGTCATTTAATTTGGCCACCTTCTAAAAACACTATCAATCAGTATTTCAAGTATTTACAGGCAACGATATTTTAAAATTACAGCCATTGCCTTCGCTGCTTTTTAATTCAATTTTTCCGAAATGTTGATTAATAACTGCTTTAACATATGTTAAGCCAATACCAAAGCCTTTTATATTATGTATATTGCCAGTTGGTACACGATAGTATTTATCAAAAATAAACTTTTGATCTTCACTACAAATACCTATTCCATTATCTTCTATTTCAACAATAATATTTTGCCCCTTATTATAGGTTTTTATATCTATTTTCAATTTACCATTTGAGTACTTATAGGCATTATCAAGTATGTTTGTTATTGAATTTAATAAGTGCAGACTATTTCCTTCTATTGCTGTTAAGTCTGCCTGATTTTGATATTGGATTGTACCATTTTTCTCAGCAATTATGGGTTTAATACTTTCTACAGCTTCATTAATAATATTTTGAATATCAATTTTCTCAAAATTATTACCATTTGAGTAATCTTCAACATAAGCTACATTCAAAATTTCATTAACCTGATTCTGCAATTTACTTTTCTCTTTTTCTATTATTTCAGTATATTTCACAAGCTTTTCAGGCAACACAATATCTTTACTGTTTTGAATACGATGGTTTGCAAAGCCAATATTGGCAATCGGGGTTTTAAACTCATGCGTCATATTATTAACAAAATCGCGGGTTTTTTCAGCAATATTTTTTTCTTTAAGATATAATTTTAGGGTGGTAATAAATGATGCTGTCAATAAAATAATTAGCAATATTGACGACACAAACATAGTACTAATCCGCTTAATAATAAACTTTCGCTTTTCAGGAAACCTCACCCGTAAATCAACGCCTGCCTGTTGTAAATCTATGTCCAGACTTTCAGCAAAACATATTTCGGAAGATGTATCAAATTTAGATTTATGAATATCAAAATTGTTATTTATGATTTCAAACTTATACGCAAGATCAATATTGTATAAATCCAAATTACGCTTAATTATTGAATCTACTTTTGCCCATTCTTTTTTTTGCAATTCTATCACATGCTTACTTTCCTTATTTAATAAACAGCTTTTAACATTACTACACATTTGTCGATCTTTAGAAATTTGTTCTGCAGCAAGATTTAAGGACAGCTTCACGCTTTGAGCAAAATGTCTTTTTTCTGTTTCCGCAGTCTCTATTAAGGTATTAACCTGAATAAATAAAAGCAGCAATAGGAAAACAAAGCTTGAGAAAAAAAGAATAATATGTTTATTTATTTTTTTCATGACATTGCAAATTTAAGGATTATTTAGCTATAAGCTTAAAATTTAACTTCGCCTTAACACGAATTAACTTTGGGATAACTAGCTGTATGCAGATTAGAACTACTTTTGTTGGTATAAAAGCCTCATTGAGGTATAAATAAATAATTATACTTAATAAAAACTAGAAAGATGAAAAAATTAGCACTTGTATCATTAATTGCCTTATTTTTTGTGTTTGCCTATGCGTTTACACCTGTAACTGCTAAAGTTGTAAATTCTGAATTAAATTCACTTAGTATTTTAGAAGATACTATTAAAACAACAAAAAGTACAACTAAAAAAACATCTAATAAGAAATATAGTAAAGACTGCAATTCAAAATGTAACAGCCAATCATTTAAAAAATGTGGTAGTTCTACCAAACAAAAAAAGAAAGCTGAAAAGTAGAAAGCTTAATAGTTTTTTTATCAATTAGTTTGTGTCGATAAAGTTAGCATTTATGTGTTTTCTACTTTGAAGTATGAACAGCCGTCAGTTTCAGGTTGCTGAGCAAAGTCGAAGTATCAGTAAGCAGACTTTTTAGAGCTACTGCCGACTGTGGACTGTTTACTGCCAACTTCTACCAATCTTAAAATACCTGTGCTGAGCTTGTCGAAGTAAGTTCAACATACCAAAAAAACTAAAAAGTAAGACATTAGACAAGTTCTAATTAGTATGTCCATAAAGTCAAGAGTTTGAACTAGAAAGTTCGAATTTAAAGCCTGCCCCGTATTTTTATCGGGGGCGTGTGATAAATCTAAACCACAGAATACTAGTGTATTTGAGGATTTATATTTTGAGCAACAACGCAGA
>JAOZNO010000308.1 GCA_029933755.1 Bacteroidales bacterium
GAGACTTTTATACTTTTTTTAATCTTTATCCATCATAATTCTTTTTTGTTTTGGAACCTTTTCAATGCTTTCCGTATTTTCAAGCTTTTTCCAAATAAAAACATCCTGCCATTTTTCCGGTCTGTATATATATAACCAATTAAAATTTTTAAAGACTCGTTCATCTTCACTTACCTCATTGGGTGGATACATGGTTCCTTCCGGGCTTTCATAAAACCATACGTCTTCCATTTGGCCATCTACCATATAAATAATCATATTTACGCATTTCAGCTTATTAATTCCAATCAATCGTTCTTTTTCTACCATAAAATAAATGAGACCACCATCTTTCTGAACATTAATCTTATATAGTTCACTTTCTTTAAGGTGGCCAATCATATTTTTACCTTTTATCTGATTATAGCTATTGGTATCAGATTTTGAGGCCATAATTGAATTGTTTGAAAGAATTACTTTATTAACTTCATTACTATCCGTTTGAATCTCAATATAATCTGCCGTTAACTGATTATCTCCTGACCATAAAACCGGTTCCCGATATAGTTTTATAGTTGAGTCCAAAAGTGTATAAATTAGTGAGTCACTTTTCGATTGAAAATCCTTACGGAAAACCTTTACTTTATTATAAGCTTTTATTAATCTAAAAGTGCTTGTATCAGTTTTAGTGACTAAAGTATCAATTATTGAGCGGATGGTATCAGCATGCATAAATAATGAATCACTATCCTGTATCTGAATAAATAAAGCTTTGTCAGTGATTACTGAGCTTTCTGTAAACTCATAATACTTACCTAAATCTCCTTTTAAACGAATATTTTGAACTGAATCTGTTATGGTTACATTATTATATGCAATTCCTAAGCCTTTGTTTCTATTATAGAAGATACTATCACCAACAATTGTTTGTTTTTTATGCGTAAGAACAGGGTTTCTGTTTAGATTGCCAATATCCAACGTATGGTTATACCATCCACTTTCGCTATAAATATTACTTGAACTATCTGAAGCAATAATATCTGTTGGGCCAAGAATATAGGAAATCTTTTTTTTTGTATGGTGCTTTAAAGTATCTGAATACATGGTGTACTTGGGATTATAAACGATCACAGAGTCCTTAAAGCTAAGCTCATCTAAATCAGCATAATAGTACCCTTTTCTGCTAATTAATGTATCAGTGCCATTTAATGTTCTGCCACCATCAAAATAATAACCAATATTTTCATCCATTTTGTAATCCAGGTTTTCAGTAAATAATATCATGCTGTCTTTTTGTAAAACAACGTTATATCTTACCTCTGCCAACTTATTAAGTCCTGAATAATGTAATGAGTCTCCAAACAGGAAAACAGTATCTGCTAAGTCTTCTGTAGGACTTATTACCCGAACATTACCCAAAGCAATAAATGAATTGTCCTTTTTGTTTAAATAGGCACTATCGCAATACATATAGGCTGAGTCGTGCTTTAAAATAACATTTCCTTTAAGAATTTTAACATCAGGGAATAGAATTTCATTAACATTTAAGTAATCTGAATGTATATAATCTATCATTTTAGTTTCTTGTCCAATTACCGAATGGTGGATTATAACAAACAATAGAATAGCAATATATTTGGATGGCTTTTTTAACATTAAATAAGCTTATTGATTATTTAAAATACTGTATAAATGAAAATTAAATAACTTTCTTTATTAGATGTGCAATTATTAATTATTGTTATTTACAGCTCCTTAGGAGGAAGCCATCAATTCTTTTATAATTTCATCAACACTAATTCCTTCAGCTTCAGCTTTGTAATTCCTAATTATTCTGTGACGTAGAATAGGTGCTGCTACTGCTTTTATATCTTCAATATCAGGTGAATATTTTCCATTAAGAACAGCATGGGTTTTAGCACCAAGTACTAAGTATTGTGATGCACGCGGACCTGCACCCCAGTTAAGATATTGCTTAGTCATTGAATGTGCATGTTCCGTATTTGGTCTGGTTTTAGCTGCCAGTTTTACTGCATATTCAATTACATTTGGGTTTATTGGTACACGTCTGATTAATTTCTGGAAATATAAAATTTCTTCAGCTGAAACTACTTGCTTAAGCTGTATGTCAATATCTGAAGTAGTATTGTTAACAATCGTAATCTCATCATTTAAGCTTGGGTAATCTAACCATATATTAAACATGAAACGGTCTAACTGTGCTTCAGGTAATGGGTATGTTCCTTCTTGTTCAATAGGATTTTGGGTAGCAAGAACGAAAAAAGGCTTATCTAAAGTATATCTTTTACCGGAAAAGGTAACTGCTTTTTCTTGCATTGCCTCTAACAATGCGGCCTGGGTTTTTGGTGGAGTACGATTAATTTCATCTGCCAAAATAATATTAGCAAATAAAGGGCCTTTAATAAACTCAAAATGACGCGCTTCATTTAATATCTCAGAACCAGTTATATCCGAAGGCATTAAATCGGGTGTAAATTGAATACGGTTATATTCTAAACCCAAAACCTTAGCTATTGTATTTACCAATAAGGTTTTTGCTAAACCCGGAACACCGACTAAAAGACAGTGTCCGTCACTAAAAAGTGATATAAGTACTTCTTGAACAATATGATCCTGACCGTAAATAGCTTTAGTAATTTCAGACATTAATCGCTCATTTGCTTTTCTTAAGGCATCTACTCCTTCAACATCACTTTTAAAATCCATTCCCGTATTTTTTATTTAGTATTTATGATAAAAGACAAAAGTAAAAAGATTAAATAAACTTTTAGCTTTTTAATTTTAGTATTTGTCTTCTTAAGTGATAAATGATAATAGTATAATGTATTGCTCTATAATTTTCAGTAAACAATTTTGAATAAATAATTACTATTTTCTAATGGTTTTTTATTTACAATAGTCAGGCAGTTTTATTTTTACCGCTAAATTATTACTCCAATCTATAAAGTATAAATTGGCTGAATAACATATTAATTCGCTTGTAGATAAATTAGCATAATTAATAAATGTTTTATCTTTGATGAAAAATAAAATATTAAAGTGATGATAAATAGACAGTTATTAAATCCGAATAATATTGTAGTAGTTGGTGGGTCAAACGATATTCAAAAGCCTGGTGGGAAAGTTTTGAAAAATTTAATTGATGGTAAATTCAAAGGCGAAATATTTGTAAGTAACCCAAAAGAAACTGAAGTGCAGGGAATAAAAAGTTATCAAAACCCTGAAGAATTACCAGAAGTTGATTTAGCTATTATAGCTATTGCTGCTAAATATTGTGTTTCGCTTATTAAAACACTTGCCGAAGAGAAAAATACTCGGGCATTTATTATTCTTTCTGCTGGTTTTAGCGAAATGGGAGAGGAGGGAAAAAAGATTGAAGATGAAATTGTTTCAATTATAAATGGTGTTGGTGGTGTTTTAATAGGTCCGAATGGTATTGGTGTACTTACGCCGAATTATCATGGTGTTTTTACTGAACCCATTCCTAAAATGGATACACAAGGTGTTGATTTTATTTCTGGCTCGGGTGCTACTGCTGTATTTATTTTAGAAACAGGAATTGCCAGAGGTTTAACTTTTGCCAGTATTTTTTCTGTTGGGAATAGTGCACAAACAGGAGTTGAGGATATTTTGAAGCACATGGATGAAAATTTTGATCCAAAAACAAGTCCTAAGGTAAAATTACTTTATCTTGAGAATATTGACAAACCACAAATATTATTAAAACATGCCAGTTCACTTATCCGCAAAGGATGTAAAATTGCAGCAATTAAGGCAGGAAGTTCAGATGAAGGGAGTCGTGCCGCATCATCGCATACAGGTGCATTAGCGAGCTCAGATGTTGCCGTTGATGCTTTATTTAAAAAAGCGGGCATCGTTCGGTGTTATGGTCGTAGTCAATTGGTTAGTGTCGCTTCGGTATTTATGCAAAAAGAAGCAAAAGGGAAAAATTTTGCTATAGTTACTCATGCCGGTGGACCAGCTGTAATGTTAACAGATGCTTTATCAAAAGGAGGCTTGAATGTTCCGGAGATTAAAAATGAATATACAAAGTTTCTGTTAGATGTACTGTTCCCGGGGTCTTCGGTTTCAAATCCAATAGATTTTTTAGCTACAGGAACTGCTGAACAATTAAGAACTATTATTGAGTTTGTGAACAAAAAATTTGAGGAGATTGATGCAATGGTTGTCATATTTGGTACACCTGGTCTTTTTAAAGTTTTTGATGCATATAAAGTTTTAGATGAGAAATTACAAATAAGTTTAAAACCAATTTATGCTGTATTACCATCGGGAATGGTCGCAAAAGAAGAAGTTGCTGAGTTTGTAGCAAAAGGGAATACTTATTTTCCTGATGAAGTAGTTCTGGGAGAGGCGCTGGAAAAAGTTTATAATACACCAAAACCTGCAAAAATTGAACGGAACTTTTCATTTGCCGATGATGAAAAAATCAGACAAATAATGACTGAATCTGTTAATGGGTATATTGAACCGGTAAAGGTACAACAGTTGCTTGACTCAGTAGGTATTCCAAGGGTTGCTGAAGGGGTTTTTACATCAAAAGATACTGCCACTCAGTTTATGGATGAAACAAGTTACCCCGTTGTGATGAAAGTTGTTGGGCCCGTACATAAATCAGATGTTGGTGGAGTTGTATTAAATGTAGAATCTAATGAAGAGCTAAGTATTACTTATGATAAATTAATGAAAATACCTGATGCTGAAGCTGTGCTAATCCAGCCAATGCTAAGTGGTCTAGAGCTTTTTGTTGGAGCTAAATATGAAGATGGTTTTGGACACTTAATACTAGTCGGTTTGGGTGGAATTTTTATTGAAGCATTAAAAGATGTTTCCTCAGGACTCGCTCCATTAAATGAGAACGAAGCATTAACAATGATTCGGTCATTAAAATCATATAAAATACTGCAAGGAATTAGAGGCCAAAAAGGTGCAGATGAAAATAAATTAGCCGAAATAATGCTTCGATTAAGTGCATTGTTACACTTTGCTCCAGAAATTGTAGAATTAGATTTGAATCCACTACTTGCTGAGGGTGAGAAAATTATTGCTGTTGATGCCAGAATGAGGGTGGAGAAGAGTTAAATAAAAAAAAAGTCCTTTCAGTGTTTTTAGATATGAAAGGACTTTCTAAATTTTTTCGGCTTTAAAATTAAACCTTATTCTCTTCTTTTACAATTTCCATACCCCTGATGATTGCTTTCTCATTTAACGGAATTAGCTTATGATGGCGTTCAGGTAGTGATTTTTTCAAACCTTTATGTACGT
>JAOZNO010000309.1 GCA_029933755.1 Bacteroidales bacterium
TAGAATAGTAGTTTCCTAAACTATAGATCCAGGTTCGAGTCCTGGTGGGGTCACATTTATAAATTGCAAAACGCTGCATATCTTTTGATTGCAGCGTTTTATATTTTTGCAGTGTCTTATTCATTGTCTTTTTCTGGAAATCCCATACTTTTTTAATTAAAAATAGTTGAATTTTTTTAGTTCCCATTATATCAATGAATTAAGGGGAATTCCTAGATTAGTTTTTTTCAACAATTCTAATTCCCCGTTGTTACGTTAACAAAAGTTTCCACGAAGCTTAAAATCTTTTTTAGGATTTGGTCTCCGAGATTCTTTCGTTTTAATACCGATGGTTTTTCTCCCTCAATTAATTCCAGAATCTCATCTCTTAAAGGTTCTCGTTCGGCAAATAGATAGTTCTCAATTAACTTTTGGGTTTTTTCTTCTGATAGATTTTCTTCTTTTATTAGCTTGTTAAATGCCTTTATCTGCTCTTCATTCCAGAACTTTTCAAATTCCTGAGGAATATCATCTGATTCTTCTATCTCAGGCAAATTCTCCGATATAAACTTTTCAATCAACACTCGTTTGCTTCTTAAATTCGCTTCTGAATTTAAAAGGTTGGAGATTTCTTTTTCTGTTTGCTCTACATCTTTTTTTGTGTTGGATTTTAATTTGATTAACAAGTGAATAATGTATTTTACATTAATTTCATCACGGTGAATTAATTCCAGCTCAAAATCCACATCTTCTAAAATGGAGACTTTCTCCTTTTGATGGTCGCTTTTTACTTTATCATGCAGGTCAAGGTATTTGCTTTTGTAATCTTCAAATAGCTGCTCATCCATCTCCAAGTCTCCCCATGTGAAGTCGGCAAATGTTGTGAGGGTATTTTTAATTCGCATTAATTCCCTGAATGCAGTAATAAACTCCAGTTCATCTTCTTCAGTTTCTAAATCGTTTACACTGTCTACTGTTGGTGTTATTTCAAGTAATTCATTATATGCTTCGTTTAATTTCTTTACATAATCTTCATAAGGTTTCATTATGATTACCTCAATCGCTTCTTTGTTGCTGAATAATGTAATGGCTTCGTCAGTTGCTTTTTTTAGGTTGCGAAAAACAACAATATTGCCCTGTGACTTTAGTTCATTAATGATTCTGTTTGTTCGTGAATAGGCTTGAATAAGTCCGTGATATTTCAGGTTTTTATCTACATACAAAGTATTAAGTGTTGGACTATCAAAACCTGTGAGGAACATATTTACAACCAGTAAAATATCAATCTTTCTTTCTTTTACTTTCTTTGAAATATCGTTATAGTAATTGTAAAATGACTGGCTGTCTTTGGTGGAGAATTTCGTTCCAAACATCTCATTATAATCTACAATAAACCCATCCAATTTTTCACGACTATGTTGAGATGCTCCATTTTGCCTATTTCCATAGATTGCTCGTGGTTCTGCTGCCATAAGCAAATTTTCTTCTGGAATATAACCATTTGCATCTGCATCATCTTCATTGGCTACATAAGAAAAAATGGTTGCTATTTTTAAATTGTGTTTGCCTTCTTCTTTTTTCTTTTGAAGAATATCATAATATTTTATCAATGTTTTAACACTGCTTGTGGCAAACATTCCAGTAAAATTCCTGTTATGCGTTTTGCGGTTATGATGAGCAATTATGTAATCGGCAATTTTATCCAATCGTACCTCCGATTCCATCAACTCTTTGGTGTCAATGTCTTCTACTTCAATGTCAATTTCCGTAGCACTATCTTTCTTTTTATATTTGCCTACATATTCAACTGAGAATTTTAAAACATTTTCATCTCTTATGGCATCTGTAATTACATATTTATGCAATGATTCTCCAAATAGTTCCGTGGTTGTTCTTTTGCCTAAATCATTTTTAAAGGCATTTTCTGCAAAAATTGGTGTTCCTGTAAAGCCAAAAAACTGAATATTATTAAAAAAGGATTTTATGCGGTTATGGGTTTCTCCAAACTGCGAACGGTGGCATTCATCAAAGATGAAAACTAAACGTTCATCTTTTAGTTTCTCCATTTTGGCTAAATACTTCTTTTTGCTAATGGCGGTATTTAGTTTTTGAATGGTGGTTACAATTAGTTTGGTATCGTCAGAAAATTGTTTAACCAATGCCCTTGTATTATCTGTTCCATCAATGCTACCTTTACTAAAACTATTAAACTCTTTAGTGGTTTGGTAATCCAAGTCTTTACGATCAACCACAAATACAACTTTTTTAACTTCTGGCATATTCATTATTACCTGACTTGCCTTGAATGAGGTCAAAGTCTTTCCTGATCCTGTAGTGTGCCAGATATAACCGTTTTTATTGTGAGACGGGTCATGACCCGTCTTTACAACCCGGTCAATTAGTGCTTCTACTGCATAATATTGATAAGGACGAAGCACCATTAATATTTTATTGGTTTCGTTTAGTACTATGTATTTGCTAATTATTTTAGAGATATGGCAAGGTTCTAAGAATTCGCTTGTAAACCCATTTAAAATATTGCTTAGTCTATTATTTTCCTTATCTGTCCAGTAGAAAGTTTGCTTGAATGATTGTCTGCGGTTATTGGCATAATACTTTGTATTTACCCCATTACTGATAATAAACACCTGTATGTATTGGTATAATGCCGAATTTGAACCAAATGAATGACGTTGGTAACGGTTTACCTGATTAAATGCTTCTTTTATTTCTAATCCTCTACGTTTAAGTTCAATTTGAACCAATGGCAAACCATTAATCAACAAGGTAACATCATAGCGGTTTTTGTATTTGCCCTCAATTGTAACTTGATGTGTTACCTGATATTGATTTTGACACCAATGTTCCGTGTTTAGAAACTCAAAATAAAGGTTATCTCCATTATCCTTTATAATATGTTGTTTTTCTCTTAATATTTTCGATTTTTCAAATACAGAACCTTTGGTAAGGATGTTCATTACCTTTTTAAATTCTGTTTCTGAAAATGAAATGTTGTTATGCTTTTCTAATTGCTGTTTAAGGTTTGTAATTAATTCATTTTCATCATTTACATGCACCAATGCATAACCTAAGTTTGTTAGTTGTTCTATTAATTGCTCTTCTAATATTTGTTCAGCTTGTTTGGCCATAGTTCTATATACCTGTTTACTATTGCATTATGCGATTTATTGACAATAAGTGTTGATAAAATACGTTTTAGTATAAATATATGTCATATATTTGTTCTGAGTTCATCCTTCCGTTCGGAGGAAAGAAATCGAAAAACGTATAGCCTTGATGTTATGCGTTTTTTGCATTTTATAATACTTTTCTGGTCTTTTTATGTTTATTCTGTTTTGGCATGTAAAGCAAACACAATTAGTGACTTATAATTATTCATGATGTTTTTTATTATGTAAACTATCAAATATAATAGTATTTCTGGCCTTTTTATAGCCCTTTTAATTTAGTTTTCAATTGTGTCGTCACTGTCGTCACAATTTCAATATTAAAAAACTGCTCTTAAGCTTACTACTCTTCTTCTTGCCTCCAAAGTGCAAACCGTTTTTCTACCTCTGTCTTTGGTAATCTATGGTTAAATGATATTAGTTCTTTTAATTTCTCTACCGCAGTATGGGTATCAATAATATTACATTCAACTAATTTATCAAATATAAACAATATTCCCCTGACTTCTATACCTGATTTTTCAACAGTTTTCCTCAGACGTGCATCACCTGTTAATAATATTCCGTTTACTTTTTGAGCATAATACCAAATAGAACAATCCTCAAAACTCAAATTTTTTGTTTGAAGTTCAATAATAGCGGTATATTCCTCGCTTTTTGTTTCAGCAACAATCAGTTGTTTATCATTAATTATTTTTTCGATTTTCTCTTTTTGCTCTGTATCTGTAAGCTCGTTTATAATAAAATCATTGGTATGAAACTCAAATTCCAGTTTTAGAAAATAATCAAGCAAATTTAAATTAGCAAGGTCAATTAAAATGTTTGTGTCGTTTACAATAATTCTCACAGTTCCGGAATTTATAATATTATTAACTGTTTTTGAATTAGCTGGATATTAGTGTTCAAAAGTGCTGACGCTTTGCTTATGGAAATTATTTCCTGCGAAAGGGCTTTGTAAACCAATCTTTTGTAACGTTCAGATTTTTCATCACCTAAAAAACGTTTTTTATTAACACGTTCTTTTAGTTCTGCTGAAACATTCATCCGTATGTAAAAGCTTTTTATCCTGCTTTGTGGAATTATCTGTAAAGAAACAAGTCTGTACATAATTGCAGGAATGCTTATTCCATACTGTTTTTGAAAGCTGATAAGTTCATCAATACTAATATGATTACGTTTTTTGCCTATTTCTTCGTAAACAAGCTTTTGAGGTAATAACATAGCTCCGGCAAAACGGTCACATATTTTTTCCTCTTCCTTTTCAGAAAAATCGTCATTAATATTTAGCAATAAATGACCAAGTTCATGAAAAAGAGTGAAACGTTTACGTTCAATCCCGTAATTTTTATTTATAACAACAGCCGGAAATTTATCGTTTACAAAAGCTGATAAACCATCAAAAGAAACTTCTTCGGCTTCGTCTATTTCAATTACCTTAATTTCGTTACTTTCCATTAAAGAAATAACATTGCTGATTGGGTCGTTACCTACATTCCACTTTTTCCGCAAAATGGCTGCAAGTTCTTCTACATCATCTATATGATTTACTTCTTTATTTTGCAGTGGGTTGGTAAACTCTGACTTTATGGAAAGAATATCTTCAATGATAAGATAATTTTCCATTTTATTTAATATGCTTGCCCGGATGCTTTCAATTTTTGCTTTCTTGCTTTTTGCTTTTTTCCTGAATTTTACATCTTCTAAAGAAACACTTGCCGGACGAAAAAAATAATCAGGCTTAACACCTAAAATATTAGCTAATTCTATAAGCTTTTTACTGTCAGGTATAGATTTTCCACTTTCGTACTTACTTATCATTTGTTTACTAACCTGTAATTTTTCAGTAAGTTTTTTTATAGTCATACCCTGCATAATGCGGGCATTTTTTATTCGGTATGCAAAAACATTATTCATTTGTGGCGGTTTTTGTGGTTGACAAAAGTACTATAAATATATAAAAAGTCAACCACAAAAGCAAATCTTTTTGTTTATTTAAACAAACATCTGTTGCAAAAGCCCTTTTTTATATTGCTCGCTTTGTTCTATTTGTGTATCTGCTTTAGTTATTTTATTATCAATGGCAGATAGAAAATTAGCTATTTTGGTTTGTTCTT
>JAOZNO010000310.1 GCA_029933755.1 Bacteroidales bacterium
CCTTTGGTTTTAATAAATGGCATGCGGGTTAATGATCCACAAACCGGACATTTTAACTTAAATTTACCTATTGATATGCAAGATGTTGATCGAGTTGAGGTTTTGCAGGGGCCAGGTGCCAGAGTGTACGGGAATAATGCTTTTAGTGGAGCTGTGAACATAATTACAAATACTACTGATAAAAATAATATTAAGTTCTCACTAATGGGTGGGAGCTATGAGCTTTTTGGTGCTAAATTATCTGCTAATTATAAAATAAAGAATTTTAGAAACTTCATTTCCTTTTCAAAAAATGTATCGGCAGGTTACAAGGAAAATACCGATTTTGATATTTTAAACCTTTATTATTCAGGTGGTCAATCAACAAAATTAGGTGAATTTGATATTCAGGCAGGTTTTATTGATAAGTCTTTTGGGGCAAATAGTTTTTACACGCCTGTGTACCCCAATCAGTATGAACAGAATAAAACTGGTTTTGCCAATGCCCGATATCAGCAAAAAGGAAAAGTTAATATGGACTATTCTGCTTATTGGCGAATTAGTTTTGATCGCTTTGAGCTTTTTCGTGATAATCCTGCATCATGGTATTTAGGCCATAACTACCATACAAATAATCTTTATGGTGCTGCTGTAAATTCAAATTTCAGGATGTTGGGTGGGAAAATGTCACTTGGTTTAGATTGGAATTTAGAATCGATTATAAGTAATAAATTGGGTGATTCATTAGAAACGATAAAACCAATTTTAGGGGTAGATGGTAAATTCTACACAAATGGTAGCAGTCGTCAAAATATGAGTGCTTTTTTTGAACAGCAATTTAATTATGATAAGTTTAATATTTCAGCGGGTGTAATGAGTAATTGGAATTCAGTATTTGGATGGAATTTGTACCCGGGTATAGATTTAAATTATTTTATAATCGATAATTTAAGTGTAATGACTTCCGTGAATATGTCAGGTCGTCTACCTTCATTTACTGACCTTTACTATGTTGGGCCTACGAATATAGGAAATGAGAATTTAGTTGCTGAAAAAGCACTTACCTATGAAATGGGTGCAAAATATATAAATCACTTTTTGGTGATACAATCAGCTGTTTTTAAAAGATATGGTAAAAATATTATTGATTGGATTAAACAAAACCCTGAAGATTTATGGCAGAGTAATAATATGACTAATGTTGATGCATTCGGTTTTGAATTTTCTACAAAATTTTCTTTAAAACAAATTACCACAGAAAATTTTCCGATTAATTTTATCAGGTTTAACTATTCATTTATCGATATGGATAAAAGTAGTTCCAATTATATTTCAAAATATGTTCTTGATTATCTGCAACACAATTTAAGCTTTACCATGGAACATAACATTTATAAAAAAATAAAAGCAAGCTGGATGTTCCATTACAGAAAGCGAAATGGAACATTTATTCCTTACGATCAGGAAAACAGTGTATGGCTGGATTCAGAAGAATATAAGTCAGTGTATTTATTAGATCTAAGAATTTTTTATCAATCGAAAAAAATAAAGTTATTTGCTGAAGGAAGTAATTTATTGGATGTAAAATATCAGGATATTGAAAATGTAGCTTTGCCGGGAAGATGGCTTAGAGTAGGGTTAAGCCTGTATTTTAATTTATAAAGGTGATTTTAAGAAAAAAAGACCTTAAAGTTAGAAAATAGATTTGTGAAAAATGTAGTGAAATTGCTTGTTTTTGACGAATTTCAAGTTTTTTTTGATGTTTTTGTGAAAAAACTTTGGATTTTTTGAAAAAATACTACTTTTGCTGATTCTTATTAACCTTATTAAAAATTATTTATTATGAAAAGATTTAAGTTATTATTGATTGCATTTGCTATGGTTAGTTTTACTGCATTTTATGCATGTGGTGGTGAAGAAGCTGCTGAAGAAACAACTACTGAAGACGTTGTAACTGAAGAGCCTGCAACTGAAGAGCCTGCTATTGAAGAAGAAACTGTAGTTACTGATTCAACTGCTGTTGAAGAAGTTGCTGAAGAAGAAAAAACAGAAGAATAGTAGTAAAGTGAAGAAAATTACATTAATTATAGCTGGCTTATTTTTATTTTTTGTGTCTTCATGTAATTCTACTGAAGCTAATGAAACTGAAAATGCGGATTCTACGGAGGTAGTTGTTGAGAAAACAGTTGATGTTGATACGATTACTACTAATGATGAAGTAAATGAAAATCTTGAATTAGGTGAAGAGTATACTGCAAGGTATATTTGTCCTAATCATTGCAAAAAAAGTGGCTCAGACAAAGAAGGAGAGTGCTCGAATTGTGGAATGGAATTTATGGAAAATCCAAATTTTCAGGAAAAATAAAACGGTTTATAATTAAATTTCTTATAAGAGTTTGTCAGTATTGGCAAACTCTTTTTTCATTTTAGTCATTTCGCTTCGCTGTCATTTATAAATTTGTGAAGTTTTACTTGTTATTTAAAAGATTAAAAAACATTTAGAGACTTTTAGTTTAATTTGTTGTTAGTCATTTTGCTTCGCTGTCATTGGCAAAATAATGACTATCTAATGACTATCTAATGACTATCTAATGATTATTTAATGACAATCAATAACCAATGACTTTTTATTTTACCAGTCATACCTCTTGCCCCAACGTTTTTTAAGTAATTCTTTTGATTTGTTCTCATTTGGATTATTACCTGTTTTATAAATAGACTTTCCTGAAAGCTTTTCTGGTAAATATTCCTGATCAATAAAATTTTCATCGTATTGATGAGCATAATGATAGTCGGCACCATAACCTATATTTTTCATTAGTTTAGTAGGTGCATTTCTTAAATGTAAAGGCACTGGAAGGTCGCCTGTTTCTTGTACAAGCTTTTGAGCATCCTTAATTGCTAAATAAGCAGAATTACTTTTGGCCGAATTTGCCAAATATATAACAGTTTGTGATAAGATTATTCGTGCTTCGGGCATACCAATTATGTTAATTGATTGAAAACAACTATTTGCTAACAATAGAGCATTTGCATTTGCCAAACCAATATCTTCTGAGGCTAAAATAATTAAACGGCGTGCAATAAACTTAATATCCTCACCTCCTTCAATCATTCTTGCTAGCCAATAGACTGCTGCATTCGGGTCAGAACCTCGTATTGACTTAATAAAAACAGAAATGATATCATAATGCATTTCACCTTTTTTATCATAATATGATATATTTTCCTGTAACTTAGCTGTAACCGTTTTGTTGTTAATAATTATTTGTTTTTCACCAATATAGCTATGCATTAGTAGTTCCAGAATATTTAAGAGTTTTCTTGCATCGCCACCTGAAAAACGAAATAAAGCTTCGGTTTCTTTTATAATAAACTTTTGTTTTTTTAATTCAATATCATTTTTTAATGCACTTTTTAGCAGTTTTTTTAAATCATTCTCATCTAAAGAGTTCAAAATGTATACCTGACAGCGTGATAAAAGAGGCGATATTACTTCAAAAGATGGGTTTTCGGTTGTGGCTCCAATTAAAGTAATAGTTCCCTGTTCAACTGCTCCTAAAAGTGAATCTTGTTGTGATTTGCTAAAACGATGAATTTCATCAATAAAAAGAATGGGGTTTGGCGTATTAAAAAACTTTTGCTTTTTTGCCTGCTCAATGGCACTTCTTACGTCTTTTACACCTGAATGCACGGCACTAAGCGTAAAAAATGGTCTTTTTAACTGGTTTGAAATTAATTGTGCCAAAGTTGTTTTACCAACTCCCGGTGGTCCCCATAATATCATTGATGGAATATTGCCTGATTCAATTATATTTTTAAGTACACCGTTTTTACCAACAAGGTGTTCTTGTCCTATGTACTCACTCAAGGTTTTAGGACGTAACCTTTCTGCCATTGGTATATTTGAACTCATATAATTATTATTTTCTGCATGTATTGCTATTAATACTCCGTTAAATTTTCATTTCTCGCAAAGCCGCAAAATCGCAAAGTATTGATATTTAATAAATTAGTGCAATTACTCAATCTGTAATAATTATCTGTGTTTCAGTGGATTACAAAAATACACCGAACTATTGGTTATTGAATAATTAGTTTTCTTGTCAAGATAGTTTTTTTGCCTCGGAGCTTAATAACATAGATGCCTTTTAAGTTGTCAGTTTCAATATATACCTGTTCAGTTTGATTGATAATAAGCTTATTAATGATTAATTTGCCTTGCAAATCAAAAATCTGAATTTGTTTTAAATCAAAATCTGGATTAATATGAAAGTTAATATTATTTCCATCCGAAGGGTTTGGATATATCAAAATATCATCTGAATTATGATTAATTAGCTGGATTCCCGTTACACAATTAGCCATACTATCCGTAACTTGTTGTTTAATTTCTCCAATACGATTATAAACGTAATCGCCCGGACAGGACGTGGAACAACCTTCCCTGTGGCCTGAAATAGTTCCTAAATTTCGGTCAACATGAAAAGTCGTACCAAAAGGATTAAGCCCATCTTTATTTAGTTTCCAACTTAAGAGATTAATTAATGAGTTTAAGGCAGCTTGGGGTGGTTCAATGTTCATATAGTTGCCTAATAGACAAATACCCATTGTATACGAGTTTTTTGCACAAAAATGCGCTCCTCTAACATTGTCTTGTTCACCAGTTCCGGGATCTCTTCCTTTGTATATGGTCCCATCTTGTGCAATAAGATAGTTGTAACCAATATCTGACCAACCATTTGTTTCGGTATGTAAAATGTAATAGCTTCTTACTACAGCCGTGTAATCTGTTTCGGTGTTTGAACCTGCTGCGTGATGAATAATACAGTGTTTTACTTCGGTAAATGAACGGACGTAATTTGGTGGTGTTAGTCCTGATCGCCATACAGATTGGTCTATTGATGCAGGCTTCATGCAATAGGCCAATTGATTTTTGTTCGATTTAATCCTGGTTTTTTCCTGTGCGATTTTTGTTTTTGTCTCTTCGTCAGGCATACCATTTACCAGGTAGATAACTATTTCACCAGTAATATTTCCTGAGAAAAATGTAAACTTACTTTTTTCTGTAGAAGCAAATACTAAATCCGATATTAAATAATCACCATCAGGTTGATAATCTTCATTCTTAGTTAGAAATATAGTGTCAAGGTCAATAAGTAGGTAAGAGTTTGTGAAATTATCTGTTTTTGCTTTAATTGCTATTGCATTAAACTCAAAATCCGGATTTACCAGAAATGTACTATCTGAATGAATATACGCCTGTTGTTCGCTATAATAATTTGCTTTAGTTCGTATCTTA
>JAOZNO010000311.1 GCA_029933755.1 Bacteroidales bacterium
ATCCAATGCCAAACCAAACTGTTAATCATAAATAATAACACTTGATTCAGAATCAAAAATTGGGGCAATACTTATAATTGGATTAATTGACAAAAAGAAGTTGCTTTTTTCAAGATTAATTAAATTATCATTTAATAGTTTATCTAATGCCCGGTTTTGAGTGTGAGCATCTAACAAGCTATTCAAAGAATCAAAACTTGATCTTTTATTAATAACAAACGGTTTTACACCAGAGTGAAAATCTGTTGATGAAAAAAACTCTTTTTCTGTTCGATAATTTAATTCGTTTTGTAAAGGAATTGTCACATGTTGTGCTACCACCTGTTCTTGTACTATTCCAATAATAAAAAACATCATTAAAATAGACACAAATCTAAAATTCCTGTATTTTGGATAATAAAATGTCACAATTTTATAAATAAATTGATTCTACATCAATTTGAATGGATAAATAGAAGCTATCTACAGACTCACAGGTTAAAAAATAGATTTTTTGATTACGGTATATTACTTTTTATAAAACAGGTAGTAAAAATAACGTTTAATATTATTAAAAATCTAAATCAATTAACTGCTTTTTCAAGTAATTGAACTGTCATTGTTTCAGTATTTAATTCTGCCATAAGCCCAACAGGGAAAACTGCCTGATTGGCAATATGCCCAAAAGAAAATCCATACATAATAGGTATTCCCAAATCAGAAAGCCTGTCAATTAATACTTCTTTCAAAGATAAGGAATTTTCATCAGTTATATCATCATTATTTAAATCACAGTCGCTAAAAACACCTAATACAATCCCTTTTAAAGTTTTAAGTTTACCTGATAATACTAATTGGCTTAACATTCTGTCAATTTTGTAAGGTGCTTCGCCAATATCTTCAATAAATAATAACTTTCCTCTCAAATCTATTTCATAAGGTGTACCCATTAGGGCTACAATTAAGGCAAGGTTCCCTCCTGCCAATTCACCTTTGGCAATACCTTTTTCTATTACATAAGGCCTATATTCTTCAGCAATAGGATTATTTTGAACTACTGACGGTATTAACAAAGCTTCGCTCGACTGAGTTAGCACCTTTAGGAAGTTATTTCGGGTATATTCTGTAAAATCAGAAACCCCCACAACACCATGAAAAGTAATTAGTCCCGAAAATTTATAAATAGCCTGTAATAATGCAGTAATATCACTGTAGCCAATAAATATTTTAGGATTTTTACGAATCAGATCATAATCAATATACTCTAAAATTCTTGGTGTACCATAACCTCCACGTATACACATAACAGCATGTACATCTTCATTTTCGAACATGTGATGTATATCTTCCAGACGCTCGGCATCCGTCCCTGCCAAATAGCCTTTTTTTAAAAGTACTCTATTAGTATTGTATGTTTTAAATCCTAATTGTGTTAACAGTTTCTTTGTTTGAATAAGTTGTGCTTCTTTTATAGGACTAGCTGGAGTAATTAAACCAATTGTATCTCCTTTTTTGAGTTTGGGTGGTTTTATCGTTTTCTTTAAGTTTATCATGAAGCTTTTATTTGTTATAATTCAAAGTGTAGAATTGACAACTGGGGATTACAAAGCAGAGTAACTACGGGCAGAAGACTAAAGCTCTTTTCTCATCCTGGCCACTGGTATATTCAACTGTTCACGATATTTTGCAACTGTACGTCTGGCAATTTTATAAGATTTTTCTTGTAATATTTCTGCTAGTTTCTCATCTGTAAGAGGTTTCTTTTTACTTTCATTATCAATACATTCCTGTAGTATTTTTTTTATCTCACGTGTTGAAACTTCTTCTCCACTATCCGTTTGCATTCCTTCTGAGTAAAAATATTTTAACGAAAAAATACCAAAATTGGTTTGAATATACTTGCTGTTAACCACTCTTGAGATAGTAGAAATATCCAGATTTGTTTTCTCTGCAATATCTTTTAGTATCATTGGGCGCAGCAAAACTTCATCACCCTCCCGAAAATACTTTTCCTGATACTGAATCATTGCATCCATAGTGTGCATTAAGGTATTTTGCCTTTGTTTTATCGCATCAATAAACCATTTTGCCGAATCCAGTTTTTGTTTTACAAATGAAATTGCTTCTTTTTGCTGTTTTGTATTTTTCTTTTTATTTTTTTGATAAGTCCGCAACATCGTTGCATAAGTACTGCTTACTCTTAAATCAGGTACATTTCTCGAATTTAAACTCAAAATTAGCTCACCTTCAATATTCTCTAAAATAAAATCAGGTGTAATATGTTGCGAGTTCCTATTCAAAGGGTTTGAATAAGCACTACCTGGTTTAGGATTTAGTTTTAAAACCACATCAATAGCATCTTTCAATTCCTCATCCGTAAGGTTTAATTTTTGAATTATTTTTTCATAGTGCTTTTTGGTAAACTCGTTAAAATAATTCTTTATTATTGTGTACGCCAATCGTATTGGCAAATCATCTCCATCACCTACAACTTTTATACGGTGTTTTAACTGTAGTGATAATGATTCCTGTAGATCACGGGCACCAACTCCTGGTGGATCAAAATCATGAATAATTTCTAATATATCCAGCAGCTCACGTTCATCAGTCATTATATTTTGTGAGAATGCAATATCATTTACAACAGCCTCAATATCACGCCTTAAATAACCATCCTCATCAATATTTCCAATTAAATAATCAGCAAGTATTTTCTGATGGTCGTCTAAAATTCTAAGGCCTAACTGAAGTTTTAAATGTTCATGAAAAGAAGTTCCTGTTGAATAAGGAATTTCAGTTTTTTTATCATCCTGCGAGTAATTGTTAGCTGATAGCTTATACGATGGGGTTTCATCATCATCAGGCAAATAGTCTTCAAGTGAAAACTCATCCTGATCAGATTCTGATTCATATTCCTCTTCTTCATTCTGATCATCAATTGACTCCTCTTCATCTCTTCCCTCTTCTAATACAGGATTTTCCTCAATTTCTTTTTTGATTCTTTGCTCAAGTTGAATAGTAGGAACCTCCAACAGTTTTATCAATTGAATTTGTTGGGGAGACAATTTCTGTACTAATCGTTGTTGTAATCCTTGCTTAAGCATTAAAAAATTTATTATTTAAAAACTCTGTAAGAATTATATTCCTGGATTTTTATTATCCCTAATTTACAGAGTTCAGAATTTAGGTGACAAAATATTTAACAAAGTTTTAATTTCACAACAAAAATATATTAAAAATTAGAAAAAAAAAGTTTATTTGTAAAATAATCCACTTAATTTAACATATTTATAAGCAAAATATACTTTTTGGGTTAATTCTTGAAATAAAAAACCCATTACTTAACAAATTAAGCAATGGGAATCTTATATTGATAAGCTGCTTATTTATTGGTATTACTACGGATTTTGTGTAAATAAAATAATAGAATTATATTAAATAGATTTTTATAAAAAACCGGGATAGAAGTTTGAAGCCGGAATACCGAAGTTTGTCTACTTCCGACTTCTGTCTTCCTGCTCCCCTCCCTGAAATATTATAAACAAGAGAACAACTTGGAGTTACTGAGCAATGTCGAAGTAAATAATTCACCCAATAAAATGGTAGTAGAACCTAGTTTATTAACAAATATTTCCAAATTTACACTCTTTAAACAGACTCTATTCAATTTTTATGTATTGATTTGTATAAAAATCAGGTGATAATTTTTCACCTGTTGCATTTTCTAACCAGCTATTTAAATTGTACGTTGCTCCAGGCTTAAACAGTTTATCAATCATATACTTTCCAATCTCAGGGTTATCAACACATTTTGTATCACAACCACCATTGTCATCTAAAATATTTTGATTAATATAAGTATGAATTTGCGAAGCAATTAATTCACCCAACATATAGTTATGATAACTGCATGGCATCGTAATCAAGTGTGTTTTTGTTGCCCAGTCTGGCTCATTCCTTTCTTTGGGTTTATTTATCATCTGATAATTTTCAACTAAACTCCACCACAAAGTATTCAAATCCTGATCTGGATCATTGTACATTTCTTGTTCAAAGCGATACATTACTTGTGCCCAGCGCGAAAACACATATTTCTCAAGTCTGAGTTGCTTTAAACTTGCATCTTTTATTTTATCTGTACTTGTTTTTGAAACCCCAACAACTTTTTTCAACCAACCGGGGTTTGTTGAGAAACTACTAAACAGTGAGGCAATTGCATCATTTGCTGCAAAATGTGGCGGTTTATGGAGAACAAAAAGCAAATCATTAGCTATATATTTTAAGTAGGCAGCAAAGCCCGATTCATACAACAATGTAGTCATCGAAATTTGTGTTTTTTCAAAATTTCCAAGAATCCTTACCTTACCTTTGCGGTTAATATCTGTTGTAAATGCCAATTGTCGTTTTCCCGGCTTATCATATAAATCACTACTATCAAGTACATCAGAAATATCAAGCCCAATACCTGAAAAGTATTTTTTCACCAATCCAACCATATCTGCTTTTTTATAAAATTGGTCGTAATCAACATCATAAATGCGAGGTGCCGTTTGAAAAAAACGGTTTTGATAATGCCATGGCATTAAGTCTTCTTCGTTGATGTTATGCTTTGAAGCAAGATATTGATCAATTTCCTCTTTTAGCTGCATATATGGGCCTCTGGTTAAAATATCAAGCTCATCAAAAATATTTTCTATTTCATCCGGATCCTGCCCACTAGTTATAAGCATCATTTCATAATAATTATTAAACCCCAGCTCTTCGGCAGCAATATTTCTCTTTTTAACTAACTCAATCAATTGACTATCCACAATTTTCCCTACATTTTTACTAGCCATCCAATAGGTTTCCAACTTTGCTAAATTTGAAGAACTACGAAGAACTTCCTCTATTTCATTTACAGATATTTCCTTTTCGTCAACTTTTGGCCTGAATGTATTAAATTTTTTCTTTAGCTCATTCTCCAGTGTAATAATCTCAACTAATTTACTTTCATCAAACTGATTAGGTAAATACAAATTATACAAATTATCTAGCTCTCTCTTCAACTCTTTATCTGTAATTAATTTTGAGTCTCTAATTCTTTTTAGTTTTTTAAAATTTTCCTTATTCGAGTGGATTTTACTTAATACAATTTTAAATTCGGTAGCACTTTGGTACTCTGCCTCATCACCTGATACTGCAGCATTATACGCCGCCTGATTATGTTTTTCGTAAAGAGGAATTACTTTTTTCTCATATTCTAAAACAAATTCATTAAATTCCCTATTCATTTTTTCAATTTCAGTTTCAGCACAACT
>JAOZNO010001070.1 GCA_029933755.1 Bacteroidales bacterium
ACAGTCACTTATTAGAGAAAGACAATACCGTAGTGATGATGCAATTAGGGAGGTAAGTGCTGATTGGGGTGAAATTCAAACCATTACCGGGCCGATGGTTACCGTTCCTTTTAATAAGCATTATGTTAATGAAAAAAAAGAAGTGTATGTACAAAAGGAATATGCACATTTTCTACCTGAAAAACTCGAAATTAAAGGTGACATTGAGCCTGAGAAACGTCATCGCGGATTGTATGATGTGGTCGTTTATACCACAAAACTTAATTTTAAAGGTTCGTTCAATAATATAGATTTTAGCGAATGGAAAATTAATAAGGAAGATATTTTATGGGACGAAGCATATATTTCCATTGGTATTACTGATATGAGAGGGATTGAAGATGCAATTGAATTACAATGGAACAAAAGCACCTTCTCTTTTAATCCGGGCTTGGAAACAAATGATGTAATTGCCAATGGAGTAAGTACTCGTATTGATGTTACAGAGAGTGATGTTGCTACTAAAAGTAGTTTTTCGTTTAAGTTGAATTTACGTGGAAGTAGAGAGTTGTATTTTATTCCGCTTGGTAAAACTACTGATGTTGAACTAAAAGCACCCTGGCCTGATCCAAAATTTCAGGGTGCTTATCTGCCGGATAGTCATAATATAACGAAAGATAGTTTTAAGGCCAATTGGCAACTATTGCATTTAAACAGAAACTATCCGCAAAAATGGCTTGGGAATCAGTATAATGTAAGCAGTTCAGCTTTTGGACTCGATTTAATTGTTCCGGTTGATCATTATCAGAAATCTGAGCGTTCGGCTAAATATGCAATCATGATTATTGCTTTTACCTTTTTAATATTTTTCTTTGTGGAGGTGTTAAATAAAACCCGTATTCATCCAATTCAGTACCTTCTTGTTGGACTGGCTTTAATTATATTCTACACCTTATTATTGGCAATTTCTGAGCACCTTAGTTTTAACATATCTTACTTAATCTCAGGAACAGCTACGATTGCTATGGTAACACTTTATTCAAAAAGTATTTACAAAAATACCAGGCAAACAACTATAACCGGACTGACGCTCATAATTCTGTATGGTTTTATTTTTATTACACTACAATTACAGGACTATGCGTTACTGATGGGAAGTATTGGTCTATTTATCGTAATGGCCATTGTTATGTATCTTTCAAGACAAATTAACTGGTATCAATTCGGAGATAAAAATGATTAGAGTATGTCTGTAAAGTCAAGATATTTATGAATTTTTACGTTCTCTTTTTTAGAGAGTGAGTAGTCTACAGTTTCCAGTAGGCAGTCTTTGCAGAGCGACTGCCTACTGGAAACTGTCTACTA
>JAOZNO010000312.1 GCA_029933755.1 Bacteroidales bacterium
ATGATATTTCGGCAGGTGGTATGATTACTGCTTTACTTGAAATGACTTTCCCATCACAAAATATGGGTTTAGATGTTGATTTTTCAAAATTGGCAGAAACTGATTTAATTAAAATCTTATTTAGTGAAAACCCTGGCATTTTAATTCAGGTTGCTAATGATGGAAAAGCTAAGGCTGAGTTAAACAAAGCGGATATTATGTTTGCATCCGTTGCAAAAATTAATAATTCAGCTAAAGTAAAGCTTAAACATGCGAATAAAGTTTATAACTATGATGTAAAACATTTACGTGATGTATGGTATAAAACTTCTTATTTATTAGATAAGGAACAAACCAAAGCAGAATTAGCTGAATCACGGTTTGAAAACTATAAATTACAGCCAATTTCGTATAAATTTACAGAAACATTTACCGGAAAGTTCAAACAATACGGAATTGATAACAAGCGAAAAATAAAAACTGGAGTAAAAGCAGCAATTATTCGTGAAAAAGGCGTGAATGGCGATCGTGAAATGGCTTACTCAATGCATCTTGCAGGTTTTGATGTAAAAGATGTACACATGACCGATTTAATTTCGGGACGTGAAACCCTTGAAGAAATTAACTATATTGTTTTTGTAGGTGGTTTTTCAAACTCTGACGTTTTAGGTTCTGCAAAAGGTTGGGCAGGTGCATTTTTGTATAATGAAAAGGCAAATAAAGCACTTAAAAACTTTTATGCCCGTAAAGATACTTTAAGTCTGGGTGTTTGTAACGGTTGTCAGCTAATGGTTGAGTTAGATTTATTACACCCTAAACACAGTAAAAAACCCAAAATGGAACATAATGCTTCGGGTAAATTTGAATCAGCTTTCTTAAATGTAGAAGTTCCGGAAAATAATTCCATAATGCTGAAAACATTAGCCGGCTCAAAACTGGGTATTTGGATAGCACACGGCGAAGGTCAATTTAAACTACCAAAAGACGAAAGCAACTATAATATTAGCATGAAATATTCTTATTCGGCTTATCCGGGTAATCCAAACGGTTCTGATTTTGATACAGCTGCTATGGTTTCTGATGATGGCCGTCACCTTGCAATGATGCCGCATTTAGAACGGACTATTTTTCCATGGCAATGTGCTACTTATCCCAAAGAGCGTAAAAATGAAAATATTACACCGTGGATTGAAGCTTTTGTAAATGCAAGAAAATGGGTTGATGAATTTAGAAAATAAGGATTTATTGGAACACTGATGACGCAGATACTTCGTAACATGGATTAGCACGTATTTTCATTATATCTGTGCAAATTTACGCAAATCTGAAGATAATTTTCTTTTTTCATCTACAGGTTTCCCAGAAATACGTAGATAAATCTGAAAGTATTGTTCAACCTAATTCTAAACTTATATTTCCTTATAATCCTTATATGAGTCCAGTCTAAAAAGGTACAATGTCTGAAAAAGAACCCTGACAGGGTTTGTTAATTAGCTGTTTCATAGATGTTTTACTTTTTAGTATTTTGCAAATATAACCCTGTCAGGGGTTTTTAGACTAAGCTCTTATATGGTTAAAGTTTTCATATTTGAGCCTACATATTCCTGACTTCACCACCTCCAAAAATGACCAGACCTTTTATAATTAATATTTTTTCAGTACTTTGCTGAATAGGTGGTAAGGTATTTCTTTTATCTGAATAGCCCCCAAAAATTGAGATTACATCTATTTGTACCTGCCAGTCGGATGGAACAAGCATTTTTGAACCGCCAAATATGGTTAAAACATCCAGGACAGCTCTTCTTCCGGAAATATTTGCCCCCAACATATTATATTCTGAGCCACCAAAAAATGAAGTTACTCTACCACCCATAAAGTTTTGTGATGTTATGGTTCTTTTACTTCCTCCAAAAATATTCAAATCATCAATAATATCCTCATCATTTGCAATACTATCCATCATATCAATATCATCAGGGTCAACTCTACGTCGGAACAATATATAAGCACCTATTATTAAGAAAATTGCCGGCCAAAACATACGCCACATCTGTCTTGAAAAACCAAACAAACCCGGTAATATAAAAAAGACCCCCACAGTTATCATAATCAAGCCAAATGTTTTATTTCTGTTATTTACCACCCCAAATAAACCTATGGCTATTAAAATCATTTGCCAAGAAAATATATGATGCCTTAATTGTGACGGCATAATACCAAGATTACTTAAAACTAAAACTGCACCAATAAATATGAATACAATACCCACACCTAATCGTTTATCTTTCCCTTTTTGCCCAGGCATTTTATTCTTGTCATTAAAATTATCAATTGTTTCCATAATCTGTTTTTTTAATTCTTGCTAAAATAGAATTTTATTGCTTTAGCCACATTATTTATTTCTGTGGTTCTACTACCATTTTAGTAGGTGCTTGACTATAAGGTAATTTTTAGTATAAAGTCACCATGGTTATTCGTTGATTTGTTTATGACTGGCATAATTAGTGAATCTAAGAAAACTACAACAATTTGCCTAAAAGGTGTATAGCAACTTTATTAATTACCTTAATGAAACTCCTCGCAGCAAGGTGAGGAGGTATCTCAGTCGAATCTTGATGTTTATTAGCACATCAAGATGCGGGGAATAAAACCCAAGAGATTCCTCGACTTTACTTCGACTTCGCTCAGTAACCACGCTCGGAATCAGTTCGGCTAAATGATTTTGACAAACAAAATCATAGTCTCACTGATTTAAACTCTTCGCATTTTACTTCATCAGTTGCTTTGCACCTTTTTCTTATTAACACTAAGCTTGCAGTAGTACCATTTTTGTATTATTTTTTATAATTGCTATAAATGTCAAAATCATCATCTTCTATATCTTCAATCTCAAAACTCGGGCGTTTTTTAAACTTGTTTGGTTTAACATAATTTCCAATAACATTGCTTATCAATAAAATACCAACAAAAATAAATGCAGCGGGCCAAATCATTTGCCATTGAAATGGTGAAAAGAATATGAATTTATTTAGCATAAATATTCCTCCAATACTAATTAACACCAGACCACTTGTAAGCTTCTTTTTTACAAATATTGACACAATACCTATCACAATAAGCAACATTTGCCATGAAATAAACACATTTGATATCCAATGTGGAATAATATGAAAATTCCGACCTAATAATAATGCTCCAACAATAATAAATATAAACCCAAGCAAATATTTACTATCTGATTTATGTTTTCCGTGTACTTGTTTACAATCATGCATAGTTTTTATTTTAAAAGTTTAGTTCAAAAGTAAGCATGAGTAGTATATTTTGAAAGAACTAATCGGTAAACCGTCTTTACAAATCGGCAAATGTACATGTTTGTACAATTGGAAGGTATTAAAAAAAAGCCTTATTCTCCTGAAATTAAATCAACTGCCTTTAAAAGTATTTTATCAATATCTTTAATTATTGGGTAATAACCTTCATTATCAATAATATTACGAGCAATATATGCTTTTATTTGAGTTTTAATTAGTTTTTTTGATATTGCAATTTCTTCCGGACGCTTTTTAACACCTTTTGATTTAGCATATTTTAGAAACTGCTCAAACACATCCGTTTGATCTAAATGTTTAACAATTTGCCTATAATCAGTAAAATTTTCGAGCTGTGCCCTGTGTTTATCAGTATAATTAAGTGCAAAACTATATATTAATGCTTTTTGCGATACTTCACGAAAATAGCTCGTGTAACCAACCGTGTCCATTGGTACAAAAATATCCGGCATAATACCGCCACCACCATAAACCACTTTTCCTGCTTTTGTATAATATTTTAGCGAGTCTGCAAAAATAGTACTGTCTGCATTTTCCATCTCACCATTTTCATATCGATCAATCCATTCATGATTATAAGCTTCGTGACCATTGCTATATGACTTTTGTATACATCTGCCAGAAGGCGTATAATACCTGGCAATAGTAAGCCGTAGTGCTGAGCCATCACGAAACATAGTTGGTTCCTGAACCAAGCCTTTACCGAATGAGCGTCTACCGATAATTAAACCCCGGTCGTTATCCTGTATTGCTCCTGCTACAATTTCACTAGCTGAAGCTGACCATGAATCAATCAAAATTACAACTTCATTATTTTCAAGTGAACCTTTATCTGTAGCAAGATTCTCTGAGCGGGGACGTGATTTTCCTTGCGTATAAACAATCATTTCTTCATTTTCAAGAAACTCATCAGCAATATTTATAGCTGCATCTAAATATCCACCACCATTACCACGAAGATCAAGAATTATTTTTTTCATTCCGGACTTTTTCAACATTTCTACAGCAGTAATAAATTCATCATGTGTTGTACGTGCAAATGCACTTATTTTTACATAAGCCACTTCGTCAGTAATCATATAAGCAACATCAAGACTATAAAGAGGAATTTCATCACGAGTAATCACAAAATCAAGCAATTCGCTAAAACCCTCTCTGGCAATACTCACTTTAACCTCGGTACCACGTGGCCCTTTTAGATTTTTTATCACATCATTATTGGTAATATTAACTCCTGCAAAAAGCGAATCATCAATCATAATAATTTTATCACCCGCAAGAATACCTATTTTTTCAGAAGGCCCACCTGAAATAGTGTTAATTACCAGAATTGTATCATTTAGTAAATTAAACTGCACTCCAATTCCGTCAAAGTTTCCTTCAAGAGGCTCGTTTACCTGTTGTAAATCCTTTGCTGAAATATAAACCGAGTGTGGATCTAAATTTTCGAGCAGGTAAGGTATTGTGTTTTCAACAATTTCATTTTTGTCAACTGAATCAACATAGTCTGACTCTATTAAATCAATAATTAGGTCAATTTTATTACGCTCAAGCTTAAAATTAATTTCACCACTATTGCTATTGTAATTTAACCGACTTCCTAGAAATATACCAGCGGCAAGAACCAGAGCCAGTACAATTGGCGTGTATATAGAAAACTTAGAATTTTTGTATTGCATTAATTATACTATTAAATGGTTATATTGTTATGAAAGAAAGACAAAAGTAATAAGATAAAAGTGAAAAGACAAAAGTAAAAAGTATCCAGTCTTCAGTTCACAGTATCTGTCTTCCCAGTCAGTTCAGTGACCCATTACCCACTTTACAGTTATTTATTTCACTGTCCTTAAATGGTTATTTCTTTATTTAATCAGATCTATTACTTACTGAGTATTGAAAGCTGTGAGCTAAAAACTACCTGCTTATCCTACATGCACAATCTCAATATTGGCTCG
>JAOZNO010000313.1 GCA_029933755.1 Bacteroidales bacterium
GGAAGTGCTATTTTTTTTTGTACATTTTCCTTTGACATTAAAAAATAAACAGCTCCAACTGTACTACCATCTTCAATTACCAAATCCATAATAGTTTCTTCTGGTGACTTGTTTCTCATTTCGGCTACCTCAGCAAGTGTTTTACCGGTAAGATGTTTCAAGCTATCATTTTTAAAGCCAACTAAAAATATGTTTTTTGCAGATCCGGCAGCAAAGTAAAAATTTTCCCAATCATTAGCTGATGTCTTCATTTCCTGTACGACCTGTTTCCTTATTTTGGGATCTTTTAAACGTTTCACCCAGTGTTTATAGCTACCCTCCTGCACCCAAGGCGGCATACAAGCGTTAAGATCTGTAGCAGCAGCGGTATAATTATACATATTTGCCGTAATTTGCAAGCCCTGCTCTCTTGCCTTTTCAACTTTGCTAATAAGCGAGTCCAATTTATGCCAATTAGATTTTCCTAAAGCTTTTAGGTGATATATTTCTGCCCGAACTCCTGATTCTTTTGAAATTCGTATCATTTCATCAACACTTTCCAGTAATTTATTCCCTTCACTTCTTAAATGAGAAATGTACATTCCATCATATTTTGCAGCTTCTTTACAAATTTCAACAAGTTCTTCGGTACTGGCATAAAATGCAGGAGCATATATCAAGGATGCACCTATTCCCAATGCGCCATCTTCCATAGCTTGCCGAACCAAAAGCCGCATAGAGTCCAGTTCAGCTTCAGTAGGTGGTCGATCTTCATAACCTATTGTATTAATTCTTAATGTAGTGGCGCCCACAAAAGAAGCAAGATTCGTAGAAACACCTTTTTCCACCATATACTCCAAATATTCGTCTAAAGTTGTCCATTCAATATCAAACTTCACATCACCCTGCCGCTCTTTTTCCTCCTTCTTCATTTGTTCTGTCCAAGGCCCCATTGATAAACCTTCGCCAAATATCTCTAGTGTAACCCCCTGCCGAATATCACTTTGCGATTTCCCATCTTCAATCAAAGATTCCATAGCCCAACTGAGCATATTTATGAAACCTGGTGCTACAGCTAAACCTTTTGCATCAATTTCAATATTCGCTTTTGCATTTTTTATTTTGCCTATAAATGCAATAGTATCGTCATTAATCCCTATATCAGCAACAAAAGGCTTATTTCCTGAACCATCATAAACATTTCCATTTCTGATTACTACATCATAGATTTCCGGGCTGGAACAACCAGCAATCAGGCCAAGTGAAAGAATTATCACAATAAGCTTCTTCATTTTGCAAATAAATTTATTTTTTAACATTTTTTAAAATGTCTTTAATAATTTTAACAAAAACTGCATTTATATTTGCATTAACATTTGAAGGATGATTCTCATATTTCCCTCAAATAATATCAAATCCCTCAATGAGGGTTTCATAAATAGTTTTAGTTTAGTAATAGGTTTTAAGTACAGGCGGGAGTGGTTACCCGCCTTTTTTTATTTAAGCGACAATTCTAACCTAAAATATGCCTTTTTCCTGCCCTTAGCAGCATTCTTATTTTTTCTGAGATTGGGAAACGACTCAAATTAGTTTTTACTACCCCTGTGGTTAAAAATGTTTTTCGTGAATAATCAATATTTACATCAACAATAACATTTTCCTTTTTTTGTGAAAACTCCAAAGCTTCATTTAACACACCATTAATATCAACATCATTCAAAATTTGAAGATATTTTGCACGAACAGCATCGGCAACTCCTTTTATATTTATTTCACCAATAATTGTTGCGGTTTTTCTATTTAAAGGAATTTCCTGAAACTGTGATATTTGCCCTAACTCACCGTCATGAAAAACAAAAATTATTAAACCTAACTGATGTGTAAATGCCGTTATCATCTCCAAACCGGTCATCATAAAAGCACCATCGCCAACTATGCCAACTACCTGGTTTGTTTTATTCATCAACTTTGTGGCAATAGCAGCAGGTACACCGTAGCCCATACAATTAAAATCAGTTGGGCTAATAAAATGCCTTGGTTTATATATCGGGAATAATTCAGCTGTTAAGAAGGTATGATTTCCATCATCAGTAACTATAAAGGCTTCATCATTTAATGAATTACGCAAAGCATTAAAAAAGAAACCCGGTGAAACAACCTGTTCACTTGCCTTTTTCAGCCACGACTGTTGATACTCATCTTTATCTTTTTTTATACTATTAGCTAATACAGAATAGTCTACAGGTTCTTTCCTACCATGCAACTCCAGTTCCTTAATTATTGCTTGTAAAACCTGTTTTGAATCACCCTCAATAGTAATTCGAGCATTATAATTTTTATTAAAAACTTCTGAATTTATATCCACATGAATCAAATTCTCAGGAGTTTTTAAGCCATAACTTCCTGTTGCAAGCTCAGAAAAACGAACACCAACCGCCAGTAAACAATCACAAGTTTCAAATGCATTTCGTCCGGCAGGTGTAGCAGTAGGCCCAAAGCCTAAACTCGTATGTAAAGGGTGGTTTGCAGGAAATGAGCTTAAACCCTGAAGCGTAGTTGCAACAGGTGCTCCCAATAATTCTGCAATTTTTTTACTTTCCTCAAAAGCATCAACAGCCCCCCAGCCCAAATAAAGACCAGGATTTTTTGCATTCAATAACAAGTTAACAGTAGCCTGAATTGTACTTTTCTCACCTACTCCATCACCGGCAACAGCTAAAAACTCCTTTTCTTTCTTTTCAGGAATAATATCAACAAATTCTCGTGTTTTTAAACCAGGGAATTTTGGCAGGGCACCAACATCTTCATGAAATAACTGTAACTCAACAGGTATTTCAACAAAAACAGGCCCTGGTTCTCCCTCCATAGCCATTTGATATGCACTAAAAATACTTGGAATAATATCTTCATGCCTTTTAACCAGATAGTATTTTTTTATAATACCATCCAATATCTTTCCCATATCTAATTGATGCAGTTGATAGCTTTTACCCGTATCTCTCCTTGTTCCACCAGAAATAATTAACATTGGAATACCATCCAGATATGCTTCACCAATTCCACTAAGAGCATGAGTCATTCCTGCTGCTGGTACAATTACCATAGTACCAATACTATTTGAAGTCCGCGAAACTGCATCAGCCATAAAAGCACCGGCACCTTCATGTGTTACCAAAATTGGCTCAATATGAGCTGAGCTATTTAAACTGTCATAAATTTCTGTATTATGCACTCCTGGTATTCCAAAGGTTTTCTTTACGCCAATTTGCTCAAGAGCATAAACGGTTAAGTAACCACCTGATTTTTTCATATGTTTATCCTATAAAATTTATTATACTATGTTTATTGAGACTCAAGGTTCAAGGGATATGTAAATATTTTTATTTAGTTTCTTATCAAACGATTTAGTCCGTCCATAAAGTTAACGTTTTTTTCTTTTTGATGTGTTTTATGATATTGGAACAAAAACAGTCATCAGTTCCCAGTAGGCAGACTTTGCAAAACTACAGCTTACTGTAGACTGCCTACTGCCACCTTCTACTAATCTTAAAATAAGTTCCACATACCAAAAAAATAAAAATAAGACTTTAAAGACATATTCTATTTAGGCTCTTACTAACTTCTTGGAACTTATTTTTTCCTACTTTAAACCCTGTTTTCTTTCTTCCTGAAACTTGATTTTTTTATCTTGAACCTTGAACCTATTCTCCTACAACTGGAATGGTATTCCCTGGTAAAAATTAAGTATATTTACCCTGAAAATAAAATCAAATTTTGCCTGCACCATATCTGATTCTGATTTTGTAAGTTGATTTTTTGCTGTATTGTAATCAACTGAATTTACTAAACCTAAATCAAATTTTTGCTTTGTATAAGAGAATGACTCCTGCTGTGCATCAACAGCCTTTTTAGAAGCTTTAAACTTTGCCAAAGCTGCAACTGATGAATTTCTGGCTTGTTGAATTTCTTTAAATAAATTATTTTTTGCCAAATCAAGTTGATATTTTGAATTTTCAAGATTTAATTTCGAGTTAGTTATCCTGGTTTTTACCTGTAAGTTGTTAAATATTGGAATATTTATACCAACCACAAATGATAAACTTCGATTATCAATAAACTGATCGCCGTAAGGATAGTCATTTGTAATCGTATTAAATCCCTGTGTATAAACTGCGTCTGAAGTTGAACCAACCCAACCAATCTCTCTAACATCACCGGGCTCAACACTGTATTTTGAACGAGCACTTGAATAACCAGTACCATAAGAAGCTTGTAAAAATAAGCGGGGAGAATACCCACCTTTAGCTACTTTTAGCGCATTTTCAGAACTTTGCAATTTGAACTCTTCTTTTTGAATCCTTGGTAGATTTGTTGACTTATTAAAAATATCACCTACAGGCTCAAGAATTAATTCTTCCGATGGTTCATCAATTTCAGGAATATCAATCTCAAAATTAGAAACAGAATCTAATTCCAACAATTGTGTAAGATTTAAATACGAAGTTTTAATACCATTTTCAGCATTGATAGAGCTTAGCTCTTCATTAGCTAACTGAGCCTGTATCTCCAGCAAGTTTCCTTTTGCAAGGCTGCCTGCCTCAACCAGAATTTGTGTTCTGTTTACCTGGGTTTGTGTAATAGCCATTTGTTGTTTTGATACCTCTAACAATTCTTTATCAAAAAGAATTTGTAGATAGGCCGTAGCTACCTGCATACTTATTGAATTCTTAACCTCATCAACTTCTTGCAAATAAGAAAGGTATGTGTAATTATTCTGATGAATGGTATTATATTGCTGTAAACCGTTAAACAGGGTTACAGAACTATTTACCGATGTACTAAGTGACTGAATATTTTGATCTGTAAAAATATTAGTATACGGATCAACAGACCTACCATATTGAAATGCATCAGAAGCAGAAGCATTTAAATTTGGATATATTGCAGCTCTTGACTGTTGCAAATTTGCTTTACCGGATTCGGCTCTTAAAGCAGTTTGTTTTACCTGAATATTATGCTCTAAAGCATAATCAATACACTTTGTAAGTGTCCATTTTTCTTGTGCATTTAATTGTAATCCCCCAAATACAATAAAGAAAAAAATAATTGTAATTTTTAATAATCTCATTTTTAATAATTTTATAGTTACACGAATTTAAATTTACCTTATGAATTAATCAAAGATAAAAAATAATATTTATTAAATTTGGGCTTATTATCTAACCTGCAAAATTCATGCGTTTAGTTTGATGTAGATGCTAGGCATCAAAACCCACCGA
>JAOZNO010000314.1 GCA_029933755.1 Bacteroidales bacterium
AATCAGTTTGCCATTTGAAATTACATGCTGAACATGATTTGAACTTAAGCCATAGATAAAATGTCCTAAAAAGTTTTCTTGATTAATGGCAGTAGGTGAGGGGTAATCCAAAACTACCAAGTTATTTTCTCCATCACCTTCAAAATTATTAACTTGTAAATAATCATGAACTTTTCTAAACCTTTGATAGGCAGATGGAAAATCAATTTGGTCAAATCCTTGTCCTACAAAAAATGCAGATTGAGCACTACGAATCATATCACTATGCATACCATCTGTGCCTAACATAATGTTTTCACTTAAGTCCTGTGAATTAAAATATCCTACATTATTATTCAGGTTGCTTTCTGTGTTTTGAACCACAAAAGCTTTTGAGTTTTTAATGATATTTCGTTCATTATCATTAATATGTAGGCAATGACCCAGAATTGTTTTTGAGGAGTCCAATACCCCAAAATCACTTAGTCGTTCAACAACTCTTTTACCATAAGTTTCAACCGAATGTTTCTGGTCAAATTTATCTTCGGCTACATGAATATGAACTCCTGAATTATATTTTTGCATCAAATCAGCTGCTTCTCGCATTGTTTTGTCACCAACCGTAAAGGAAGCATGTAAACCAATAAGCCCCTGGTTTGTTTTTAAGTAGTTTTCAGTTTCGGCTAAACCCTTGTCAGCTTTTTTTTGTCCATCCCTATCTGTGATTTCATAGCAAAGTAAATGACTGACTCCTACTTTGTCAAATGCATTGGCAATTATATCAAGTGAACCTTCAATAAAGTTTGGCGATGCATGATGATCTATCACAAAAGTGGAACCTGATTTTGCACAAGCAATGGCGGTTGTGAGGGCACTAGCTTCAATCATGTCTTTGTCAAGCGCTTTATCCAGTGACCACCAAATGTATTGTAATATTTCATTAAAATTTGTTGGGTTTTTCTTTGGTGCGGGCATTCCTCTGGCTAAAGCCGAATACACATGATGATGCCCAACTGCAAATGATTTTGTAACTAATTTACCTTTGCAATCAAGTATTTCACAATCTGGTAAATACTCATTATCAGTAAATTTAATTTTGCCATTTAAACCTTTTTCTACAAGAATATTAGCATCCTTAAATTCTAAGGTTTTCCAATCTATGTACTTTGCATTTTTTAATAATATTGACATAAAATATAATTATTAATATCACTCTTTTGTTCTCATATCCTTAAGCAAGAAAAAATAAACTGTCCAACTTGATGAAGATTCTAATTTAAACTGGTAATCACCCCATTCTTCTACAGAAAAATATACACTCTGTTTTTTTGCCAAGCTAAAATTCAATAAACACAGTTGTTCATTGTCTTTTTCAATTTTGAGCTTAGCATCAATCGGGCCGTTGCAATGATAGTAGTGTATACAATAATTTCCTTTAGAAAGATTTTTTTTAATAAATGTTTCTTTATTTGGTTTTACCAAAGTTGAAAAACTTTGCAAATAAATTGAATTTTCCGGGAAATCTATATCATGCTGGGTATGATAACCACATGTTGATGGTTTTGTGGGTAATAGTGCCACATAAAGAAGTCCACAGCCAGAAAACAAAATAGATAGTAATATCGTTATAATGTATATTTTTTTCATGTGTCTATTAAAAAAATACTTCTATTTGCCACATAGCCTCAATTTTTCTTCGGGGCTTGTTTCATCAAGTGCTTAACAATTACAATATTTATTTCTGATTCATTGGTAATTTGTATCTGCGGATTCCATCAAATGCATAAAAAGCATTAGCAACGGCTGCTGCTGTGGGCACTAATCCAATTTCACCAATACCTTTTGCACCATAGGGGCCAATTGGGTCTTTAACTTCAACGCCTTTAACCACAATTTCAGGGGTTTCGTGTGCCCGTAGTACTCCCAGTTTGCGCATTTTATCATGAAGCAAATAACCATCTTTCATGGGTAGGTCTTCCGTAAGTGCATAACCAAGTCCCATGTGTACGCCACCCTCAATTTGTCCTTCAAAAAGCATAGGATTCATAATTTTCCCGGCATCATGGGCAGCTATCATTTTTGCAATTTTGCCTTTATCATCTAAAATACATACCTGTGCTGCATAACCATAAGAATAATGTGTAATTTGTTCTTCTACTTCAGTGCCTGGTTTGGTTGTCCAATCGCAAGTGTATGCACCCTTATAGGTTTTCCCAACTAAATCAGTCAAAGTTTTTTGTTTTAAATCTTCTTTTAAGGCTTTTGCTGCATTAATAACCGCCAAACCAACTAGTGCCGTTGCCCGAGACGAGGTTGTCATGCCCGTTTTTATCTGTGCATCGGTATCTACTAATACTTCAATAATTTCAGGATTTAAGTCAGTTTCTTCGCAAAGGGTTTGTAAGGCCATATTATGTACACCTTGTCCCATTTCTGTCCAACCGTGATGCAAATGAATAAGGTTTTCAGATATGATTTTAATAATGACTTTAGATTCATCAACCATACCGTTTCCAACACCTGAATTTTTAATTGCACAAGCCAAACCTGCGTATTTTGCATTCATAAAGTCTTCTTTTACCGCATCAAGACATGCACGAATACCTACGCCCTGTAATTTTTGACCTGTTGAAGTTGAAAGACCATCAATCAAAGCATTATCGTAGCGGAATTGCCAACGGTCAAAACCGCCCTGCTTACAAATATCATCAATACAGCTTTCCAGGGCAAAAGCTACCTGATTTGCACCAAAACCACGCATGGCGCCACTTGGTATATTGTTGGTGTATACAGTTTTAGCCTCAATGTCAATAACGGGTATAAAGTAGCCACCTGATGCATGACCCGCTACACGCTCCATAACTTTCATGCCAACAGAGGCATAAGCTCCGGTATCACCAACAGCCCTAAGTTTCAAAGCGGTAAGTTTGCCTTTTTCATCTGCCCCAATTTCAATATCCATAAATACAGGATGCCTTTTGGGATGTAAACGGATGGATTCCTCTCTTGTTAAAGTTAGTTTTAAAGGTTTTTGTATGAGGTACGAAAATAAAGCAGTATGTCCCTGCACACTCAAATCCTCCTTACCACCAAAACCTCCGCCATTTGGGACTAATGTTACCCTTACCTTATCTTCTGGCAAGCCTAAAATCATTGCTACTTGTCTGCGGTCTTCATAAACCCCCTGACTTTGACTAAAAAGTTCAATACCCCCTTTTTCATCCGGTCGGGCGATTGCTGCCTCTTTTTCAAGAAAAGCATGTTCAATTCTCTGGGTTTGGTAGCTCCCTTTTGATGTGTATTTGGCATTTTTTATTGATTTTTCTGCATCGCCAATAGTAAACTGCGAAGTATCAAAATTATTTGGCCTTTCCGGATGAACACGCTCAGCCTCAATTGCTTTAAAAACATCCGTAACCGGTTCATATACTTCGTATTCCACTTTTATTAAAGCAACTGCCTCACGGGCAATTTTATCAGATTCAGCCACAACCCCGGCAAGTACATCACCAATAAAATGGGTCGTTTCACCTTCGGCAATCATAACTGACCAGTCCTTTAAAATTAAACCCACCTTTTTCTCTCCGGGAATATCTTTGGCAGTAAAAATATGGTGTACACCTTTTAGCTTTAGAGCTTCTTTTGTGTCAATATTGATTATTTTTGCTTTTGGATGGTCGCTAAATTTTAATGCAGCATACAGCATGTCTTCAAAATGCATATCATCAACAAAATCACGTTTACCAATAGCTGTTTCATAAGCCTGATATTTTGGATGTGATACACCTATTTTTCCTGAAGTTTTTGTTATTTCAAGTGTTTTATTCTTAATTAAAGCATTTGCAGCTTCCTGAATTCCCTCTTCAATCTTTTTGTATCCTGTACAGCGGCACAAGTGCGATTTTAATGCTTTTTGAATTTCCTCAATCGTTGGACTTGGATTATCCTGCAAAAGTACTTTGGTACGTGCAACAAAACCAGGCGTGCAAAACCCACATTGAACAGCCCCTTTATTTACAAAAGCTTTGGCAATGGTGTCTTTAATATAGTCAGGAAAACCTTCCAGAGTGAAAATTTCAGCATCCTGTAATTTACTCATTTTAGTAACACAAGCTAGTTTTGCCTGTCCGTTTATTTCAACTGTACAAGCCCCACAAGCAGCCTGCCCTGAGCAACCATCCTTTGCAGAAGTTATTTTATGATCAAGACGTAGGTGTTTTAACAGGCTTTGATTTGGGTCGCCAGTGTATTCAATTTGTTGGTTGTTAAGGTGGAATGTTATCATGATATTTGTATTTCTACAAATATACAATATTTGATTTGCTTGACGCAAAAAATAAATGACTTAAAAGCTTCGAATGTGTTCGTTGAGCTTATTCTGTTTTAATCAACTTGTCAATTTCTGAAATGAATTCTGTTGCAGGTTTAAACAATGCTAGAACATCTTCTTTGTTGTAATCTATAAAATCGTCATAATCACCAGTTTGTCGTTTGTCAAATATCTTTGAATAATATCGGCCAAACTCCTTATCTACAATGCCTTTTTTTACGAAATGTAAACCAAACATTTGTCTCACTCCTGTATGTGTTTGAGCTTTTATTTCGTTGCTGACAAGAAGTGCAATAACAGCATAATAACATGCATAATACATTCTGTTAACAGCAGTATTCCATAATTGATTTTCAATTAGGATATTTACTTCTCGCAAAGTGTCATGTGCTCTTGATAATCGATATCTTACAATTTCTTTTCTGTCTGTTTCATTCATAAGATAATGCCCTCAGTCGTTACATTTTCATAAAATGGTGTTATACGATGTCTTGTTTCCCAGTCTTTTTTTGAAAAAATGATTGGACTAATAATTCTTCCGGTATCAAATTCAATGTCATAAAGTGGATATGTTATTTTATTTTCATCTTTCCAGCTAATCTTATCATTGTTAATAAGAATCAATAAATCAATATCCGATTCATTTTTTTCCTCACCACGTGCATAAGAACCGTAAAGAATAATCTTAGCATCAGGTACAGTTGATTTTATGGTAGTTTTAATTTTTTGTAATATCTCATCTCTTCCAATCATAATACAAATATACTAAGTTTTAATCAATTTTAGACAATTCAATTAATTCTGTTTGTGCTTCAATATCAGTGTATAATGATAAAGAAAACGAATTATTAGCTTTTGAATTTACACGTATTATATCTTTATAGTCTTTTAAACTGTCAAGTAAAATATACTTTTTACTTTGGCTGAGTTTCCAAAACC
>JAOZNO010000315.1 GCA_029933755.1 Bacteroidales bacterium
TAGCACACAAGGAAATGATTATTTTTGATATGTGGTAACATCCGGCAATTATAAATAATTTAGCGAAGCGTTCTTTTGAGCGATAGCAAAAAATTAAAAATAAACGGATGAAATGTTTTGTACAATTAAAAAATATCCATAGTTTAGCAAAGGTCAATTATAATTTCTGAAATTGGTTAATTTTAATAAATTTTGGTTTGCCTTAAGCTTAATATTCAAATAAACTAATAGCATATGGTCATTGTTAATAATCAGTTACAAGTTGCAAAAATTAAACTGGCTTATATTCTTAGCTTTTTCATGGGAATTGGGTTTTTAATACCATTGTTTGTAGTTACTTATGTGAATATGGAATATTATGTTCTGTTTGGTTTAGGAATAATGCTTATAATAACTTTTATTTATTTGTTATTAATTAAGCCTGAATATTTATACTTAGCTGAAATAAAAGGAAGCTTGCAAATAAAAAATTATCCTGCAAGACCAATTTTAAGAACCTATAAAGCATATGAGATTAAGTTAAGCACACTTAACCATTTTGAAATACACAGAAGTATTTTAAATAAAAAAGTGAGTCTAACTTTATGGGTTAAAACAAAAAAAGGAGTAGGAAACTATCCATCTTTAAGTTTAAGTGCTCTTACAAAAAATGAACAAATAAAGCTGGCAAAATATCTCAGCCAACATTCGATAGACAGGAAAAAAAACATTATTCCATATTAATATGGAATTTTGAGTTTAATTTGCTAATTCAAATTTTCGAATTAGATAAGTATATTAATATTAGGGGCATATATTAGTTCTGTACCTCTTATTTAACTTGTATTCATGTAAACAATAAAAAAAAGCGTATGAAAAAAATTATTTTAACCCTTGTTTTAGTAACAGGACTTTCAGTAGTTGCAAATGCACAGATTGTATTTGGTACAGGAAAAACCTTGCAAAAGGGTAATTTTTCAGTGGGTATTAACCCTGCGTGGGCTGATGATGGTGGTGATTTTGCACTCTTTTTCCATGGTGGCTATGGTCTTGGAAACAATGCTGACCTTGGTTTAAAGCTTGGATTTGGATGGGGAAATCCTTATGTTGGTCTTGACTTTGAAAAGACTTTTTTGAGTGGTAAACCCTCTTTATCAGTATATGCAGGGGGGCATTACTGGAATGATTTCGGTGTTGATCTTGGAACGATAGTTACTTTTCCTCTTAATAATGTATACTTATCAACAGGATTAGATATGGATATTGTTTTTGGAAAAGATGCAAATGATGATCTTGATATAGGAGTTCCGTTGTGGCTTCCTCTTGCAGTTGAGTTTTATGTTAAAAAGAATTTTTCAATGATTTTTGAAGCAAATATTCCTTTAACAGGGCCTGCATCCACTATTATTGATGGTGGAATATCAATTTATTTCTAAAATTAAAATTAAAATTATTAGAAAAGTACTGGAAATAACGCTGGTACTTTTCTGAAATTTGTTATGTTGTATACAGCTAATTGAAAAAAATGGTTTTTATGATTTATTATAAAAAAATTCTAATCGTATTAATCTTCGTATTATTTGGAAACTTTATTCACGCAATTACTCTAAGTGCTGATTTATTTAGTTACGATGAGAATAAGTTGGCTGAAGAGTTTCGTGAGCTTGATTATTTAGAAAATCTAATAATTGAGAATCCTGGGATTTCTATTGATGAAATTATTGAACAAAATTCATATTACAAATATTTTTTAAATTCTGAAATATCTTCTCCCCTGGGAATTACAGAAATTTCGGCTCCAGGAAAAATTCCATCATTCTGGTGGGCTTTTTCATTGAGTATTGTCGGATCTTACACAATTTATGGTGCCGTGGCTGGGCCTATAGCTGTTGGAGTAGTATATTTCTCAACTAAGAAGAATAAAGATGAGACAAAAAAAGCAATTTATGGATGTTTAACTGGCACAGTACTTGGTTTAGGTATAAGGTATTTAACAACACTTTAGGTGCGAATGAAAACTATACATATTAAAGGATTGCTTTTATTATTTTTTATTTTTGGGAATCTTAACATCACCTTTTCTCAACAATTTCATCGCTTTTCTGCTGATTATACGGTTAAGTATAAAGACCGTGAGGGAAATCCAATTATGAAAATGGGAAGAGTCTTCTATGATTCGAAAGAAAAGAAAATTGTTATTAAAAATGGTTTTCCTGTAAAAGAACACATCATCTATAATGACACATCAATTTATTATATTAGAGTTGGGAATATTGTAGATCATGTAAGTACTATATCCCCTGTTGAATTCTCTATTTTCCATTTGGCATTAAATGGTCAATTATCAAATTATGGATTAGATAAAGCCGGTTATACAATTGAGAATGTAATAAAAGATAAAGGTTTAATAATCTCAAGCTGGCTACCATCAGAAAAATACAAACACAGTTTGGGCGAAATTCTTGTTTCTACCAAAGATAAAAAACTTTATGGGATTGTTTTTTTAGATTTAAACGAAAAAATTGTTAGTAAGCATGTATTTCATAAATATGTTAATATTGAGGGTTTTGAATTTCCTTCTGAAGTAATCAGAATTAGGTATTTTGATAATTATGAATTGTATGAATTAACTTCATACAAAAAAATTGAGGTGAACGAATCGGGTAATGATGAATATTATAATTACCAAATACAAAAAAAATAAAGTTTAAATCCAGCTAGTGGGTTTTATTCTCCGACGCTTGATTTTTTTTTAACAGCTTATTCATAGCTTGTGAACTTGCTTGAGCTTATTGATTTTATGCAAAAACTTAAAATATGAAGCGAAAAATTGTTCATTTCTTAACAATTATTTTCATCCTATATGTGGCTGAAAAAAGTATTACTGCACAAAATTCAAATGATATTGAACAATTTGCACAACTGTTTGAAACAAATAAGGAAAAAACAAATTACAAAGTATATTTTGAAGGTAATACAAATGAATTAAAACAGATTAGTTCTGTACTATTCATATTTTACAAAGAGTTTTTCTCATCACAGGATGGTAACCATTGTGTATTTTATCCCTCATGTAGTGTTTACACAATTAATGCAGTAAAAACCCAGGGGATAGTAGTTGGCTTAATGAATGGCATTGATCGCTTATCCCGATGTAATAGCTTAAGTCCTGAAAATTACAAAATGTATAAAAATACCAAGCTTTTTTATGATCCTCTTGATTAATCCCCGCAGTAGCTTAGATTCCCGGATGCTAGCATCAAATAAAAAAAGTTTTTGTTTTTTCATAGTGAATGGGTTTGCTGGTAGTTTATTAATATGTAATTTGTTTTCTGGCTTTTTAGCAAAAATATTTATCCTGCTTATCTTATTTGGCCAAATAGGTAGTTATATTAAAGTATTTTCACAAGACATCCATGATTTAAGTCATTCAAAACAGTTTGCGGATTATCTATATAAAACAAAACAATTTCAACTTGCTTCAGAAGAATTTGAAAGAATTGTATTTCTTGATTCAGCAAATCAGAATTTTAAGTTAAAACTAATCAATTCACATAGGAAAGCAGGAAACTATAATTTGGCTTTGGATAAGTTTAGTCAATTTTATGGTTCAGAGTTAATAAACCTTTCAGCCAACTTTGCTGAGGAATATGTGAAATTGTTATTTTTTACAAAACAGGATAGTCTGGCGTATAATTACTTGTCGTTAAATAGGACTATTCATCCAGGCACACGGCAAAATTTTCAGTTAGCTTCATTACTACTTCAAAAAAAATGGGATAAATCATTTCAGTTCGCAATGGAATATCCCATTTCAAGTGATAAAAAAAATACTGATTTACATTTACTCGCCTATGAAGCAAAACAATTAAAGTATAAAAAGCCAGGAGTTGCTGCTCTTATGTCGGCTATAATTCCTGGTTCAGGAAAGGCTTATACTAAGAATTGGAAAGATGCTTTTATATCATTTGTTTTTGTTAGTGTTAATGCCTGGCAGGCATATCGGGGATTTAATAAGTATGGATCAGAATCGGTTTATGGATGGGCGTTTGCCGGACTAGCCACAAGTTTTTATATTGGTGGTATTTATGGCTCAGCTAAATCAGCTAAAAAATATAATAAAAATATTAATGATGAACTTTTTCATAAAGCTACACATATCGTTTTGGATAATATGTAGCTTGTTTACACATAATACTCTTGCTCAAAGTTTGCAAGAATCATTGAAATTTGCTGATTCTCAATTTGAAACAGGTAATTATAAACTTGCCTTAAAAGAATATCAACGGGTTTTATTTTTTAATGATGGAAGTAACTTACCGTATATTTATGAGAAAGTAGGCTCATCATTTTTTTTTAATAAAAATTATAACAAGGCAGCTTATTATTATGAATTATCATACAAAACCACTGAGTCTGATAGTATAAAAACTGAAATATTATTCAAAAAAGCAGCATGTAACATGTTGGATAAAAATTTCAAACAGGCAATTTTTGAACTTCTTAATCTATCTGATAGCCTGGATTTTCAATTGGAAAACCGAAAAGATTTTTATTTTGCAGTGTGTTATTGGGGAATTGAGGATTTTGAAAAGGCAAAAAGTAGTTTCCTGAAAATTATACCTGCTGAAAATATATTAGCAAAAGAAGAAATAACTTTATTATTTAATAAAAAAAGAAATCTGTACAAACCAAATCCTAAAACAGCTCAAATTTTAAGTATTTTTATTCCGGGATCTGGTCAAATTTATAGTGGTGATTTCAAGAATGGAATAAACTCGTTAGTATTAACAGGAGGCTTGGTCGTTTTAGGCATTTATATGACTCAGTTCTACAGCCTTTTTGATGCAGTATTAACGGTGCTTCCATGGTTTGTTCGCTATCATCAGGGTGGTTATCAGGCTGCAAAAAAAATTGCAATCAACAAAAGAGCAGAAAGGAGAGGGCAAACGTATAAGGAACTATTAAAAATAGTTAAGGAAAACAAAGAATGATAATTATTCCTGTACGCATACTAAAAATAAATTATCGACAGAATATCTTAGCCTGATTAATTATGCTACGCATGAGCTAAAGGTTCATAAATTTATTAGGTGCTTCACTAATTGTCTGCCAATCTGCTACTTAAGTTCAAATGACAAAAATATTTAAAAATGATAAATTTACCAAAGGTGCATTTTTTCTTTGTCGGACTCTTTCCCGAATAAAGTTCGGGACAGGCTGTTGCAAACCTCTTGCAGTATAAGCATACAGCTTCAAG
>JAOZNO010000316.1 GCA_029933755.1 Bacteroidales bacterium
AAACAGTTTTAACCCAGTACCAAAATTAGATACGAATAATACAAGTCATCACAGATTAACCCGGGAACATCCTTATCTATTCGTATCCTTTCGTGCTTATATTTTACTTTCTACAATATTTAAAATTACTTTTTCTTTTTCTTCAGTATTTTTTTGAATATCATTTCCTTCTGCAATAACTTTTTCAACATAAGTTTTATCATTGAGACTTGCCGCATTAACCTTTACATTCAAAAATGCACCAATAACTGCTGAGCGTGCAGCAAGAGCACCAACACCAGCATCCGTAACAGAATTAGGGTTTCCAATTTCTGCCATGGTCTGTATCATTTCCATTGATTCATAAGCAAGTTTCATCACTTTAAACGGAACTTCAATCGCATATTTAGTTGCATCCTGTATCGCCTGTAATCGCAAAGCCTTTTCTTCTTCAGAAGATTTTGGCAAACCAAATGCATCCATAATCTTATTAAATGCATTGGTATCTTCATCAACCATCTTTAACAGCTGATCTTTATAATATTGTCCCTTTTCGGCCCAGGAAGAAAATTCCTCCCAACGATGATCCCATCCACGTTTGTGCGCAGAAAGATTTGCCACCATTCCGCCTAGTGAAGCACCTAAAGCACCCATATATGCTGCTATGGATCCACCACCCGGTGCAATTGATTCTGAAGCTGTTAAATTAGCAAATTCTGTCAGGTTCAAATCAACCAGCATATTTCCATTATCTGCCTCAAGTAAATATTCTATAATCCGGTCTTTGGGATTAAATGGTTTTAACTCATCCAAACCTAAAGATTTTATCGCAATTTTAATAATTTCATCCTCCGAAATTCCAATTGACCGTTCTTGCTTTCTCAGATAATGCTTACCTGCATCCAACATTGCCTGCAAAGGTACTAATCCAACCAGTTCAGAACCTGTAACTCTAATACCACGTAAGCGCGCTTTTTCAGCAACCTCATCAAATGCCTGATGAATAGAAGTTATGGTAATATCGGTTAAATTCATTGATATTTGAGCAACACCATACTCTTCAATATACCAACCTATTGCTTTCGTCTTTTTTAAAGAGCCGGGTATTCTTACCGGATTTCCTTTTTCATCTTTTACTATTTTCCCTGTAACAGAATTGCCTTCACGCTTTGTTCGACCAGCCTCACGTACATCAAAAGCTATGGCATTAGCTCTACGTGTTGAAGTGGTATTTAGATTGAAATTATAGGCCACTAAAAAATTCCGGGCACTAATGGCAGTAGCACCAGCAGTTGCATTAAATTTCGACGAACCAAAATCAGGTTTCCATTCTGGTTTTGCCAACTTTTCCTTTAGTGCTTCGTATTCGCCGGAACGACAATAGGCCAAATTCTTTCTTTTTTCTTGCTTTGCGGCAAATTCATAACAATAAATTGGAATTTCAAGCTCCTCACCTACCCTCTTAGCAAGTTTATGAGCATACTCTACTGTTTCTTCCATAGAAATATTGGCAATAGGTACCAATGGACAAACATCGGTAGCACCAAAACGAGGGTGCTCACCATGGTGCTTGCTCATATCAATTAGCTCAGCAGCCTTTTGAATTGCCAGAAAAGCAGCATCAATTACCTCATCAGGTGTACCTACAAAAGTTACAACCGTTCTGTTTGTTGCTTTACCGGGATCAACATCCAATAAACGCACACCATCAACACTTTCTATTTGATCCGTAATTTGTTTAATAATCGTCATATCATTCCCTTCGCTAAAATTAGGGACACATTCTATTAGTTTTTTCATTTTTATTTACTTTTTTAAAAGATTCGACTTTTTCTCATATTTAAATCACTGGTTACTAGTATGTTTATTTAGATTCGTCATTGCGACCCGCTGGCTAGTGGAGAAGCAAACCTCAATTGTTTATACGCTGGCCTATTCATAGAAAATTAACACTTTCTTAATAATTTCAGATCGCTTCGTATCTACTAATGACAACTTCTTAATAAGAAGCTGTAAATGAATGAATTAAGAAACAATATCGAACGTCATTGCGAACGCTAGTGAAGCAATCTTTCACTATTTGAAAGTGGCTTTTTTTCCTAATTTAACCACTTACATAACAATAGGAGATTGCCACGGGCGAAGCCCTCGCAAAGACGCTCATTGTTGTCATATCACTTGGCAGCTCCTTTTCCGGGACTTGGGACTCGCTGTGACATTCTAATTTTCATTCAAAACAACTTTCCCATTCAAAATTACTGTTTCAATTAAATCACTACCATAAGCATAAGGCATAAACTCAATACTGGGAATTTCTTTGGTTATGAACAGGTTTGCCTTTTTACCAACGGCTATAGATCCCATTTCTTCACTTAATCCCATTGCGTAGGCCGTATTAATAGTTGTGGCATTTATAACCTCTTCAGGCAACATTTTATAATTAATACAAGCCAATGACATCATAAATTTCATATTACCTGATGGCGAAGAACCTGGATTAAAATCAGAGGCAATAGCGACAGGCAGACCGGCATCAATCATTTTTCGAACCGGCGAATATTCCAATCCTAAAAAGAAAGCAGCACCCGGTAAAATAGTAGGCATCGTTTCAGAACCAAGCAGGGCATTTATTTCATCATCACCCACATACTCCAGATGGTCAACTGATAGAGCGTTATATTTTACACCCACCTGTACACCACCCGAATAATCTAATTCATTTGCATGAATTTTAGCACGTAAACCATGTTTCATTCCCGCCATTAAAATTCGGTCTGTATCTTCAACCGTAAAAAAGCCTTTATCGCAAAACACATCAATATAATCGGCTAAATCTTCTGCTGCAACAACAGGAATCATTTCATTTATGACTAAATCTACATAATCTGTTTGTCGCCCTTTGTATTCAGCAGGTACAGAATGTGCCCCCAAAAAAGTTGATTTTATAGAAATGGGCATGTTTTCTTTTAAGCGTTTAATAACCCGTAACATTTTAAGTTCAGCTTCGGTATTCAGGCCATAGCCACTTTTAATTTCTACTGCACCTGTACCCTGCGAAATTATTTCTTTTATACGATGAACAGCTTGTTCATACAATTCATTCTCTGATGCTTCCTGCAATCGTTTTGATGAATTCAAAATTCCACCACCACGTTTTGCAATCTCTTCATACGAAAGACCTTTTATTTTATCAATATATTCAATTTCACGACTTCCGGCATAAACCAAATGTGTATGAGAATCAACAAATGAAGGAAAAACCAGTTTGCCGGACGCATCAATTTCTTTAAATTCATTTCCAATTGCCAAATCTGACAATTGAAGTTCATCCATTATACCAAAAGCAGCAATTTTATCATTTTCCAACAATAGCCAGGCATTTTCAATAATCCCAACATTAGCCATTTCCTTACCAGAAATTTTTAACCGAATTTCATCTTCTACCTGAACCAGTTTTTTGATGTTTTTTATAAGTATTTTTTTAGCCACGAATTCACAAATTAAAATTATTAACACTAAAACAAAATTTAAATTTACGCTTTAAAATTATATATATAGATTTACATCGCAAAAACAAACTATGCTTCAACTTCGATCAGCATACAATCATTCAAAATAGTTTCTGCTAACATGTTAAATACCTGAACCTTATTAATGATAAAAAAAATACCACATACTTTCGCATTAATTTTTTATGTAATCATTTTTGCTGCAATATTAACATGGATTATTCCCGGAGGTGAGTTTGACAAGGAAACAATCACAGTAAATAATTCAAAAAGAACGGTTATTGTTGCTGATTCGTACCACAAAGTAGAAAGCAAAGCCCAAACCTGGGAAATATTCTCTGCTTTTTTCAAGGGGTTTGTCGATAAATCTGAAATTATTATTTTTATTTTCATGGTTGGTGGTGCTTTTATGATTGTTGGAAAAAGTCGTGCAATTGATGCAGGGATATTTGCTTTTTTAAACATGACTTCAAAACTTGAAAAAGTCAAGCTGCTTCGTTTCTTGGGTGTTAACAATCTTGTACTAAGCTCTATCATGTTACTATTTAGCATGTTCGGAGCAATTTTCGGTATGAGTGAGGAAACCATTCCATTTGTATTAATTATGGTTCCATTAGCTATTTCAATGGGTTACGATTCAATAACAGGTGTAGCTTTAGTATTTGTAGCAGCAGCAATGGGCTTTGCGGGTGCTATCCTTAATCCTTTTACTATCGGAGTAGCACAGGGCATTGCTGGTCTTCCCTTATTTTCAGGCATTGGCTATCGAATTTTTGCATGGACTGCAATCAATATATTTGGAATATCGTACATCCTAATCTATGCAAAAAAAATAAAAAAGCATCCTGAAAAATCGCTTGTATGTCCGGATGATTTATACTGGAGACAAAAAGAAAGTGCCACGATTAATCACATTGAACATAAAAAAACAAAATCATCAATCGTTGTATTTTTGATTATACTTGGCTTCCTAATTTATCAATCTATTGAAAACCCAATGACCTTATTTGAATTAGGTATTGATAAAATTAGCTTACCGGTTCTGCCTGTATTAACTATACTCTTTATCATAAATTCAATAATTAGCTTACGAAAATCAGCCCATTTCTTTGTTCTTAATATATTTATTTTCACTATATTTTTCCTTGTTGTAGGAGTTATGGGCTACGGTTGGTATATGATGGAAATTGCCACATTATTTATGGCACTTGGGATATTTGCTGGCATTTCAATGGGAAACTCATCAAATACTATTGTAAGTCACTTTTTAGAAGGTGTTAAAGATATTGCTTCTGCAGCACTTATTGTTGGCCTGGCAGGAGGTATTATTGAAATATTAAATGATGGAAAAGTTATTGATACCATTTTATATGAGGCATCAAATTCATTTAACAGTTTTGGAAAAATTGCGTCTATTTCAATCATGTATATTTTTCAAACATTACTAAACCTATTTATACCTTCTGGTTCCGGACAAGCTGCGCTCACTATGCCTTTAATGGCTCCTTTGTCTGATTTAATGCAAATCCCGCGGCAGGCGGCAGTAGTGGCATTTCAGTTTGGCGATGGTTTTACCAATATGATTACACCCACTTCCGGTGTTCTGATGGGTGTTTTGAGTGTTGCCCGAATACCTTATGACAAGTGGTTTAAATGGATGTTTCCGTTTTTGATATACCTTATTATATTGGCTCTTTTATTATTGATACCTACAGTAACAATGGATTTGAACGGATTTTGAGAATG
>JAOZNO010001071.1 GCA_029933755.1 Bacteroidales bacterium
TCAAGTATTTCGTTTGAAATTTCCATAACTTCACTTGCTGAAATTGCTTCTACTTTTCTTGTAATTTCTTTTAACGAATCTACTTTATTGAATAATAAATAACTACGACCCAAGCTATAGGCAACACTTTCTTTATTATCCATTCCAATGGCAATTTGACCTATAAGCTGTTGCTTTGCTCTGCTCAATTGTAATATACCCAGTTTTTTTTCTTTAAGTTTTGTAAACTCTTTATAAATTAAGTTTACACTTTTCTCAAACTTTTCTTTTTCTGTACCAAAATAAATATTAAAAACACCTGTATCAGTGTAACTTGTATAACTTGATTCAATATCATAAACAAAGCCATTTCTTTCTCGTAAGGCCATGCTTAATCTTGAATTCATGCTGCTACCACCCAGCAAATTATTTAAAAAGCTTAAAGCTGTTCGCCTTTTATCCCAGACATTATAGGCCGTATTTCCAATAATTGCATGCAATTGATGAAAATTTTTGTCTAAAAAAAGTTTTTGAGGCGTATAAATAGTATTGTACTTTTTCTTTTCGGGAGCAGTACTTTCAGGGATTTGCCCAAAATACTTCTCAACCAAATTACTAAGCTTTTTAAAAGAAATATTACCCAATGAAAAAATTATCATACGGTCGGTTGTGTAATTTTCATCTTTAAAACGAAGCAAATCCTCTCGTTTATATTTCCTTATTTTGTCTTCTGATCCAAGAATATTTCTTCCTAAAGCCTGGTTTTTAAAAATAAGGTCTTCAAACTCATCAAAAATTAGTTCAGAAGGACTATCCTTATATGAATTAATTTCATCAATAATTACTTCTTTTTCTTTTTCAATTTCTTTTTCAGGAAATGTTGAATTAAAAACGATATCAGAAATTAACTCAAATGACCGTGAATAATGTTCTTTTAAAAATGCAGTATAAACACAAGTTTCTTCTTTGGTTGTAAAGGCATTGATATCACCACCTACATTTTCTAATCGGTTTAAAATGTGAAATGACTTCCTTTTTTTTGTTCCTTTAAAAATAGCATGCTCTAAATAATGTGCAAGTCCAAGTTGATCCTCATCCTCATCGCGCGAACCGGCATTAATAATCAGGCCACAATAAGCTATTTGGCTATCTGAATGGCTGTGAATAAGGCGTATGCCATTTTTTAATGTATGGGTGCTGTAATTCATTAATACGATATATATTTGCCTGCAAAAGTAAACAAATCAAAGCAATTATAGAAAATTTCAAACTTGAGTCTGCTCCGAAAAGTGTAATTTTCTGCATTCAGCCGCTAAGCGGGTTTTTAATAAGCAGATATACAGACTAAT
>JAOZNO010001072.1 GCA_029933755.1 Bacteroidales bacterium
CCAATTAATAAGGATAGACCATTTTTCACCAAATGTGCACCTGTAAAAAACACTACCGGCAAATCTTTTTCCCTTGCTGTAATTATTTCTTTTGCAAGTTGTGTAATTCGCTCTTCGGTTTCTTTTTCAATATCAAATTTCAGTTTATTGATATCGTCCGGTTTGATTAAATCAGCAAGCTTTACCTTATTAGTACGCTCACTTACCGGATAGGTTTTGATTTGAGTTGGATCAAAAATCTCGTATCTTCCTTTATATTCCATATTTTTAATGCTTATCTATTTATTTGTTTATCTGTTTATTCGTTTATGGGTGCTTTTCAAATCAACAAATCCTCAAATCACCATTCTTCATATTATTTATTGTATCATTTTCACATCTTTTACCCTGAGCGAAGTCGAAGGGCTAATTTCCACAACCTCTCATTAAAGCATTAATCCATTTCTTTACTAATCTTCTGCTGCAAAATATGCATCGGTATATTATGTTTCTTACTCAGTTTTATTAAATCTTCATATTCAATGGTTGAGCGTTGTTGGCCAGAAGGTGTTTTAACTGTTTTTAGTCGAACTTTTCCATATTGTGTTTCTATTTCATTAATCTCTCTTGGCAGCTTCTTTTTTAACACCGGAAAATATCGGACACCAATAGTTGATGTATTTTCAAGAATATAATCAGACAGTTTCTCTATATCATTTTCAAAAACCGAACACGAAAGCAAAATACCGGGACGTCCCTTTTTCATTTGGATATGAGTATAATAGAAATCAATTGCTCCATTTTGCAATAAGTCATCCTGAAATTCTTTACCTAGAAACTCATTTGACATATCATCAATATTTGTTTCCAAAATAAATAGTTCGTTATGGTTTCCCCTTTCTTTTACAAGTGAAATACGCAACACATTTGGTGCAGTAAAATCTTTTTGTCCAGGCCCATAAGCTGTCTTCTCTGTTAATAAAATGGGGATATCAAATTCAGGATTTAGATATTTTAAAATTGCTGCTCCGGTTGGGGTTATCCTTTCTCCCATTTCATCACCAGCATAGAAAGGTATTCCGGCAAGAATATCAGCAGTTGCCGGTGCAGGAACTGGCAATTTACCATGTTGGGTATTTACAAAACCAAAACCCGTACAAACAGAGGTGGAGAAAGTCTTTTTTATCGAAAGTTTATCAATCAAAAAGGCACAACCTACAATATCAATAATAGAATCAACACCACTTACTTCATGAAAATGAATTTTTGCCAAATCAATATTATGAATTTTGCTTTCGGATTTTCCAATAATTAAAAAAATTTCTTTTGCTATTAGTTTAGCATTATCT
>JAOZNO010001073.1 GCA_029933755.1 Bacteroidales bacterium
ACTGTTACTTCTGTTTCAATATTCAGGCACAATGAGACTTCCTTTATTGAAAGAACGCAAGCCGTAGATGCAATAAAAATAGATAGTAACAAGTACGAAATTTCATTTCCATTTCTTGCTGGCAGTACAGCATTTGAAAATTCTATTGCAAAATTTAAAAAGGATCATCCTGCTTTAAGCATCAATTATATTTATACGGTCCCATCCCCTATGAGATTGGCAAAAGCCGACGGTCTTATTATTTACATTCAAACAAATCATAAATGATGAAAGAAAAAAATATAATACGATACTTAATCCTTATTTATTGGATATTTTTTGAGGCTTTAACGGTCATCGACAAAATTATACCTGATGTTTTTCCATATTGGGTCGGAGCAGATTTTTACACCTTATTTGTAAAACTTTTTGCCTCATTAGGCATTACAAATCCCATATTTGCTACCATTGCATTAGCGGGTATTGCTTCTTTTGAAAGTTATATTCTTGTTTTATTTCTGTTATCTTTCTTTAACCTATATAAAGGAAAAAATAAAGTTTCTGAGCAATGGTTTTATAAAGGAGCTCTATTTTCTGTGTTATTATTCAGTTTGTTTTCAATTGGCGACCAGATTTTTGGAGAAAGAAGTAATTTACTTGAACACACCATATTTTTGATCATGTTGATTGTTTCTTGGGTCGTGTTCAATTATACTAATCAAATCAAAGAAAAATTAACAAAGCTAACTTTTTCCAAAGATGTTAAAGTGGCACTTTTTATGGGCATCATCCTCACGGCCATCACTTCCTATTCAATATTTAACTTTTCGAATAGTACCTTTTCAAATAAAACGCAAGCTGTAGAAGGCCAAGAAGTTATTCAAGGCATTTATAAGTTTGATTTTCCATTTTTAGCTGATAAATTTGTTTTGAAAAAAACGATTAAGACATTTGAAGCAAAATACCCGGCACTAAAAATCAATTATATTTATACAGCACCAAACGAATTAAACACTAAAAAAAAGACACATATGTTGCTCTATGTATTCACCGATAAAAGATAAAATGCCTATAATCGAGTAGACTGCCCCGCCAGATAATCTGACTGGTAGAGCCTCTCACAGATCTGCTGAGTTTACCGAAGCACCACCGTACCCTTCAACTACGCTCTGGATAAACCAAGCGGGTTTCGTATACGGCGATTCTTTAAATCAAAGGGAAAAGCGAATTTCTGTAATTTGAAATAGAAGCACTTTGATATAAACTAATCATTGAAATGTAGTCTCTTTTTCTAAGGCGTTCCAAAGTGGAATGTCTAACAGATAAAGGATATACCACAGGAGTA
>JAOZNO010000317.1 GCA_029933755.1 Bacteroidales bacterium
CTTATTGTTGCAAATCTTTTGCAGTATAAGCATACAGCTAAAAGGTCTGACGCCTCAATTCCAACAAGAAAAAACGCATGAATTAATCAGTTAAGAAGTAATAATATGAGAAAAAGGAAAATAGTAATTATACTGCTTATATTTATAATAATAGAGATATTAGGCTTCCTGAAAATTAAAGATTTTCACAAGCAGGAAATTAATCAGCTTTTAGAAAATAAAACGGAAGAACTTGAAGTGAAAGGAAAAGCAGCTGAAAAGGCATATGCGCTACTTACAAAAAATATTTTTGAGCAAACAATTAACAAGCCTGAGATTTTGCAGCTTTACAGCAAAGCTTATGACGCTGACGCCCCATACAAAAATGTATTACGTGACAGTTTATATGAAATACTCTTACCTGTATATGAATATCTTAAATTAAGTAATATAAAACAAATGCAGTTTCACCTGCCAGATAATGAGAGTTTTTTGCGATTTCACCGTCCTGACAAATACGGCGATAAGCTAAGTGATATACGATACTCAGTAAAAATGGCAAGCTCAACAAAACAAATTTATACGGGTTTTGAGGAAGGTAAAATGGGCTATGGTTTTCGTTATGTTTTCCCTTTATTTTATCAAAGCAAATATATAGGTAGTGTAGAAACCAGTTTTTCTTTTAAATCACTTAAAATACAGTTGGAAGAATACGGGGATTTTATTTATGGGTTTATGATAAAAAAGGATATTGCTGATTTAAGAGTTTTTGATGATGTGAAAAGTGTGTATGTGCCAAGTTTAATTTCTAATAAATATGTGTACGAAAAGCAGTTTTTACACTATAATGATGACACACTAAATATTCTTAAACAAATTGATGAGCGCATACAAACAGAAATTGCTGATAAACTAACAGGGCATATAAACTTTACTGTTTTTAAAAAAATCAAAGGGGAATATTATTTAGTTTCGTTTGTTTCGGTAAATAATGTAGAAGGAAAACCCGTGGCTTATCTTTTTTCATACAATAAAGATTTAACGATAGCCAAATATGAAAGCAGTAATATAAAAACGCATATTGTTGCTTCAATTATAATAGCACTTATTGCTTTTTTTGTATGGCTAACTTTATCTAAAAGTGTAAGGATTATAGAAATTGACGAAGATTACAGACAAATACTGGATGCCAATAACGATATTGTGTTTATGCTTGATGTATTGGGAACGCAATTGTATTTTAACAAACAGGTTGAAAGTTTACTGGGATATATACGTGAAGACCTTATTGGAAAATCGTTTGTTCATTTTGTTCCTAAAGGTGAAATGACAAAATATCTAGGAAAACTTAAAGAAGTGTATTTAAAGAAACAAATTGTAAATTTTCAAACCCTTGCTTTGCATAAAAATGGAAGTCAAATTCCGGTAGAAATAATAGGTAAAATAATAAGATATAATGGGAAAATGCTTTTTGCCGGGACAATAAGAGATATTACTGAACGTAAAAAAGTTCAACAAGCACTTAAAGAAAGTGAGCAGAAATTTAAAGAAACATTTGAAGAGTCAGCAGATTCTGTATTGATTCTTGAAAATGGAATTATTACTGATTGTAATAAAGCAATGCTAAAACTATTTGAATATAAGGAAAAAGAAAGCTTTTTAAACCTACATCCATCAAAAATATCTCCTGAATTTCAGGCAGATAATAGAAAGTCAACTGAAAAAGCAAATGGAATGATTCAAATGGCTGTCAAAAACCGGTCGCACCGTTTTGAATGGAAGCATAAAAAAAGTTCAGGGGAAGAATTTCATGCTGAGGTTTTATTGACCTTGATTTCATCTACAAAAGAAAAACAAATTATTCATACAGTTATCAGAGATATTAGCGACCGTAAAGAAATAGAACAAGCTCTGATTGAGAGAACTGAAAAATACAATATGATTGCAGATAATATCAATGATTTTATTTGGATGATGGATTTGAATATGAATGCTATATATATAAGTGCATCTTGCAAAAAATTTATTGGATATACTGTAGATGAAGTATGCAAAATGAAAGTGGCTCAATTACATACAGCAGAGTCTTATCAACTTATGCAAAACTCAATACAAATAGCTTTAAATAACATTGAAAACAATAGCGGCAAACAAAAAGATACACGAATAGAAGTAGAATATATACATAAAGACGGCCATATAATTATTGCTGAAGTAATAGGCTATGCAGTTTATGATAAAGAAGGAAAACCTTACGGCATAGCCGGCGTTTCCAGAGATATAACAGACCGTAAAAAAGTAGAACAAGCTTTAGCACAAAGTGAAAAGCGATTAAAAGAACTAATAAATTCGGTTCCTGATATTATTTGTTTTAAAGATGGAGAAGGACGTTGGCTTATTGCGAACGATGCCGATTTAAAATTATTTAAACTTGAAGGTGTTGATTATGTAGGAAAAAAAGATTCTGATTTAGCATTATTTAGTCCATTTTATTACGATGCTTTTATGGGTTGTGAGAACACTGACGAAATAGCATGGAATAAAAAAGACATAAGTAGAGATATTGAAGTAATTCCAAATCCCGATGGAAAAGATTTTATTTATGATATTATAAAAGTTCCTGTCTTTAACCCCGATAATACCCGCAATGCACTTGTTGTGTTTGGCAGGGATATTACTGAAATGAAAAAAGTAGAACGAGAACTAAAAGTAGCTAAAATAGGGGCAGAAGAAGCCAATCGCCTAAAAAGTGAATTCCTGGCAAATATGAGCCATGAAATCCGTACCCCTATGAATGCAATCTTAGGGTTTTCAGGAATTTTACAGAAAAGATTGAAAGATGAACAGCACCGATCAATGGTTGAAAAGATTGAAAAAAATGGAAATAGCTTATTGGAATTAATCAATGACATTCTTGATCTTTCAAAAATTGAAGCCGGTCAGCTATCAATTCAAAAAGAACCAGTAAACCTACATAATACTTTTAGCGAAATACCCCTTGTTTTTTCTGAAGTTTCTAAACGGCATCTGGTTCCAATAAACTTGAATATTGATAAAAATACACCTAAATTATTATTAGCTGATTCTTTACGCATAAGACAAGTTTTATTAAATTTAGTTAGTAATGCTATTAAATTTACCGAAAAGGGTTCAATTTCAATAATTGTAACAACAAAACAACTTTTGGAAAGTTCTGAACTTTCCAAAAGTTTGGATTTAATTATTGAAGTGAAGGATACCGGAATCGGAATTCCTAAAAGCCAAATAGATACAATTTTTGACAGTTTTCGACAAATTGAAGGACAAAGTACTCGTAAATATGGAGGAACAGGGCTTGGACTAGCTATTACAAAACGATTAGTAGAACTTATGGGTGGGAATATTTCTGTTAAAAGCACAGTAGATAAAGGCACCATATTTAAAATTGTATTGAGGAATGTAGAAATATTAGATATGGAATATGAAGAAATGGAAACAGGTGAAAAAGAAAATATTCGCTTTAATAAATCAAAAATATTGCATGTTGAAGACAATGAGAGCAATAGGGAAATAATAGGACTTTATCTGGAAAATGGAAATGTTGAAATTAAAGAAGCTGAAACAGGTAGTGAAGCACTTGATATATTGAAAAACTACAGTCCGGATTTAATACTGATGGATATTCAGTTACCTGGATTAAACGGCTTTGAAACTACGAAAATCATTAAGCTAAATGAAAAATTAAAAACAATACCAATAATAGCACTAACTGCAAACGTCACAAAGGAAGAAATTGAAAAATACAGCCATGTTTTTGATGAATATCTTATAAAACCTATTGATGAAGACCAGTTTTTTAAAGCTATTTCAAAATATCTGGCTCATGAAAAAAGAGGGTTTGAAGCAAAAAATGAAATAAAAGTTGCAGCTTATATTTTAGAACTTCAAAAACAAAAAAATGAGACTAGTTTTTTTTCTAATGAATTAAAAATCATTTTTAAAGAAGAGTTAGAGCCACTTCACAAAGAATTATCTGAAGCTATATCTGTTGATGATTTAAAGGTTTTTGAAGAAAAAAATAAAAATATTGGTTTAAAAAATAATATTCCCGGACTTGTAAAATATAGTGAAGCTTTAAATGCATCAATAATAAATTTTGATCTTATTAAAATAAAAGGAATGCTTAATTACTATAATGAAATATTAAACATTATATTAAAATAAGACAGTAGTGGGAATACTGAAGAATAGAACTACTTTTGTCTTACCTTTTTAGAACTTCAGTTTTTAAATAAAACATGTATGGAAAACAAACAAACTGTTTTAATAGTTGATGATATTGTGGATAATTTAAACATTGTTGCAAATATATTGATTCCACAAAATATAAATGCCCTTGTTGCTGAAACTGGAAAGCAGGCATTAGTTATTGTGAAAAAGTTTTTACCCGATTTAATTTTGCTTGATATTATGATGCCTGAAATGAATGGTTTTGAGGTCTGTGAAAAATTAAAAGAAGATAAAATAACCAAAGATATTCCTGTGATTTTTCTTTCGGCAAAAAATGATACGGAAAGTATTGTTAAAGGATTTCGACTAGGTGCTGTTGATTATATTTCAAAACCATTTTTTGAACCGGAACTAGTTGCCCGGATAAAAACTCATTTAGAACTTAAAAAATCAAAAACAGAACTGGAGTATGCACAAGGTAATTTAAAAACTATTTTGAATGATGTTGCAGATGCTATTTTTATTTATGATCAAGTCGGTAATTTTATTGAAATAAACAAAACCACAGAAACCAGGTTTGGATACTCGCGTAATGAGTTGTTATCAATGAATATTAAAGATATTTGTATCTCTGAAAAATCTGTGATTTTTAATTCAAATATTAAACAGATAAAAAAGTATGGAAAAAGTACTTTTGAAACAGAACATAAAACTAAAAATAACAAGTTTATACCGTCAGAAGTTTCAGCTACACTAATAAATTATAAGGGGAAAACTGCTTTTTTAGTGGTAGCACGGGATATTACAGAACGTAAAAAAAATGAACAGGCCTTATTAGAAAAGGAAGAAATACAAAGAAAAATACTTGATACTTTTAAAGATGGTGTTTTTATAAACTCTCCTGAATCTAAAATTGTTTATGCGAACTCTGCAATTCAAGAAAAGCTAGGTAGGAACCCAGTAGGTGAATATTGCTATAAAGCTTTGTATAACTTTAAAGAAG
>JAOZNO010000318.1 GCA_029933755.1 Bacteroidales bacterium
AACTTAGCTAAGCAAGCCTAATTATTAAATCAATAAGCTCGGAGCAAGCTCACGAGGTATAAATTGGAAAGAATTTATTTTGTGCGATGCAAGATAGGGGAACCGACTAAAAGGAGCTCAACGAAGTTAATTAAACCCACTGGTGGGATTAATATTTATCTTTGAATAAACTACAACAATAATAAAAATTCAACACAGTTTGTAAGAAAAATACTTTTTGTTACATCCATTATTTCATTTCCTCCTATAGTGTAAATTAACAATTCCTGTTGGGAAAGGTTCAGATTTTATCAAATTAAATTTCGTTTCTTTAGGATTATTCGGGAATAAGCGTATTCCTTTTCCAAGAATAATTGGGATTAGAGAAAGTGTCATTTCATCAATTAAACTATGCTTAATAAATTCACTTATTAATTGTCCGCCACCAACAACCCACACACCCTTTTTACTAGCTGATTTAATTTTATTAATAAGCTGCTTATCAAACTCATACATTGCTTTAGTATTCTCTGTTTTGGTTTTATAATTTGCATCAGTACTAACTACAAAAGATTTACAATTACCGTAAGGCCATGGCACTCCAAATCCAAGAATCTCTTCATAAGTCTTTCTCCCCATGATAAGAACATCAATTTCTGCTATAAAATTTTCATATCCATAATCAAGATTATCCGGATTTGGCATTTCGTTTAACCAGTCAATTGAGCCATTTTCGCGGGCAATAAACCCATCAATACTTGTTGCAATAAAAAGTTTTATTCCCGACATATTATTTCCTTAATTGTAGAGTCCGTTATAATTACCCTTACTTTAGAAAAATCACTCCTTATCCAAATCATTAAAAAGCTTGTTTACTTTTTTATGATGATCATCCATTTCTATATCTTTTGCTTCAATATCTCCATCAATTAACTGCTCAGCCTGTTTCATAATATCTTCAAATTCCTGATTCTGCGTTTTGGGCTGTTCAATAGTCAATTTAGATGAATCTACTTCCGCAAGATTCTTTTCTACTTTTGCAGTTAGTTCGTTGAATTTTTCAGTCCCCAATTCACCGGTCTTTTGCAGAAAGACTTTAAAATCATCATAATGCTTTTGTAATTGAAATTTCTCATGCATTGATGCAGTTCCTCTTTCTAAAGCACCTTTAAAACCATCAAATTCCCGACTTAAAACATCTGCCAATTTCTCAGATCTTTCTTTTAAATCACCCTTTACTTCTTCCAGATTTTTCAGGAATTCCTGATGTTCTTTTTCCGCTTGCTCTTCTCTTTTCTTTTTCCGCTCAAGAATATCTTTGTTTTTATCACCAAAATCATCCTTCCATGAAGATAAAAAACCTTCAGCATTTTCCATAAATGATTTTTTTTTATTCTTGTCTTCGTTCATAGCTTTTGTTTTATTTAATCATTTTACAAATATCTTTCCTTTCAAAATTACTAAAATAATTAGCATTCCCTATTAAAACTCTTATTTTTCAACTATTACCAAATAGTAAAATCCATTTCCAAGTTTTCTTTTCTTGATGTAGGATTTTGATAGCCTGCCGAAAGTCTTGTTACATTGTCAAAAACATAGTTTTTAAGCTCCGACACGGTAATTACTCCGTCTTTATTACTATCTGCATTATTATCACAAACACCTTGTATAAGCGAATGAGTGAAAATTCCATTTTGAATATCAACAACTTTTCCGTTTCTCATCACTTTTCCTTCTATTGCATATTCTCCACCACCGGCACTTGATATTACAACAGCTCCGGTTCCTTTTCGCAAATCAGTAAACAATGCTTTCATCAATTCAAACGAATTTTGCGAGCTAAGTTTTGATGACCTAGACATTGAACTTCTCGTTTTCCCACTAAATTTCACAACTGCTCTTTTCTCTTTAAAAACCTCTGAATCTTCTTTCATCTCAACATCTTTATCAACTTCACCCGAATGACATGCGTCTATCAGAAGCATTTTTTTTCTTGCCGGGATGTTATCAATCAGGTTTTCAAAATCATTGTATGCAAGTGCTGTTTCTGATAAATTTTGCAAATCAACTTCAGCTGTTGCCAGATAGTATTCCAAATCATCATCAAGTATTCCGTGACCAGCAAAAAACACAATCACTTGGTCATCAACATTGCTTTGTTTTAGAAATTCTTTCACCTTTAAAATATTATCTACTGTTGCATCTTTATCATAAAATTTCTTCACAAAAACATTTTCATACAAATCCTTTTTGCTTTCAAAAAGAGTCGTCAGGTCACCTGCATCTTTCTGAGCATAATCTAAATTATAATCCGAATTATTATATTCTGAAACTCCAATTGAAACAAAATACAAGTCATGTTTTTTCTTCTGTTCGGGAATATAATTCACAAAAACTGTTTTCTTAAAACTTTCTACACCTTTTTGATTAATTGTTGATACCTGAATTTTATTATTCCCTTCCGAAAGTTTTATTTCAATAGTTTTTTCAAACTTTTTTGTATTTTGTTTTCTCAAATCCACACCTTTCATCCCAAATAAAGGCACGTCATTTATCCATACATTAAACCTATCTAGTTTGTATTTTGTATCTTTTGCAAAAACCTCAAGTTTAATCGTTTTATTTTTATTCACTGAAGCTTGGAAATCATTCATGTTTTTTATTTTCACTATTGGAACATGCCAATCAACATTAAACATATTTTCATTAAACCCCATTTTTCTAAGCCTTTTTTGGTATGCTTTTTCATATAAATTAATAAGTGTATCCGAAGCTAATCCTATTCTTCTCAATATTATGTCTGGCCTGTTATATTTAAGGTCAAATTGCTCAAATCCATATGATTTCATACCATCAACAAAACAAGCACCAACAGGCTTTCCTGTAGGGCTCATATAATAATTATCGGGTGTTACACAAATATATGACCTTTCGTAAACAAATTTATCATTTACCCTAACAGGAAATTCAGTTGCGATAAACGACACGATTATTTTCCCTGTTTTCGTATCTATTAGTTTTGTTGTTCCATCGTTTCCAGAACTTAACAAAAATTTGCCCGACGGATGATAATGAACGGAATTCACATTTGAATAATGATCTTTTATATTAAATTTAACAGTACCTGTTTTTAAGTCCCAAATTTTTAAGGTATTGTCATCTGAGCCACTTGCAAATTGTGTATTATCTGGGCTCACATCCAGGCAATTCACCTTACGTGTGTGTGCTTTGTATGTTTTCATCATATTGTGCTTAATAAGATATGAATAAATATCTTTAGATCCGCCAACCAGAAGCTGCCCTTCGTTTGTTGCAACAATGGAATAAACCCCTGCACTGTCAGGAACATGATATTTTCTTACAGGTAAGGAATCTCCAACCGACCACACATAAACTTGCCCACCCAAATTTTCCGCATCTATGTTTTTTGGGAAAAACGTACCACTTGCTAAATATTTAGGATTAGGAAAATAACTTACTGCTCGTACCCATTCACTATGTCCGGTTAAAACACGATTAAGTTTACCTTTTACATAATCTATCAAGAGCACATTGCCTTCACCACCTCCTACAGCGAGTGTAAAAGTGCTTGGGTTAGGATTAAAGGATGCAGAATAAATTCCATCATCAACATTTAATATTTTTGTGGGCACATAATTTTTACCATCCATACTGGCTACAATAGAGATCTTCCCTTTACCACCTCGCTTCCCAACCTTAGTTAAGCTAGGTTTATCATCTGAAATTATAGATATAAAATCACCATAATCTGTGGGAGCAAACTCAAGATACGTTATTTTGTTATTTACGGCTCTGTCTATATCAAAAAGAGCAACTTGCTGTGCTGTTGACAAATCCCAAATTCTCACAGATTTATCATATGAATTTATACCTGTTGCAAATCGGTTTCCTGCAAAATTAAATGCTGATTTCCCAACAGGATAAGCAAGTGGATAAAACAGTTTTATTACGCTAAACTCTTTATCACTAAGACTGTGAACACCTGTGGAACCCGATTGTTTTGATGCAATTAAATAGGGTAGTTTATTAAACATTTTCAGTGTTGTATAACTATTTGAAACTGTCAAAAACTTTTCACTAACTGCCCCATTGACAAAATCTAAAATCAGTAATTTATCACCTTTTATAACATATAAATCTTTCTCATCAGGAGAAAATTCTATTGCCTTAACAGCTGCATTTCCACGTAATACTTTTAAGTACTTTTTTTGTTTTGTTTGCATATTATACAACAACATTGTACTGTCTGCTGCAACTAAATATTTACCGTCAGAAGTAAATTTTAATGCCGTATTTGAGAAGACATTTATGACATCGTGTAATGACGACATCTCCGGATGAATTTGAAGCTTAGTGCTATCCGCTATATCATCTTTATCAATCCCTTTAAACACCTCATTCACAAATCTTTTTGTCTTCTCCTTGGTCATCCGTATTGCATCCGTATAATCGCTTCCTTCAAATTCTTTCAAGTATACATCAATTTTCCCGGGTATCAGTTTTTTTTCCGGGCTAATATAAAACTCATCTTGTTTTGTTTTTTTTGTAGCATTCCATATGACAAGCTTCCCTTTTACTGATATGGCAGCAATATATTTGCTATCAGGGCTGTATCTCACACATCGAATACCGGGATAAGTAAAATGCTCAGTATCTTGCAGTTCAAAAAGTTTTTTCCCGCTGTTTAATTCCCATTTTATAATTTTTGCTCCGGCACTTACAATATGTTTTCCATTTTTTGAAATATCTACGGAGTTAACCGCTTCATTATGACCAATAAATTCTCTAATAATCTTTCCGGTTTTCACATCCCACAGAATTACTTTTTTATCATATCCTCCACTCACAATATATTTAAAGTCTTCCGTGAAACATACAGAACTCACTGCACGTGTATGTCCGACAAAAGAACGTATTTCTCTGCCGGTTGCAAACTCCCACAATTGTATAGAGCCTTCTGTTCCTCCGGTTACAATATATTTATCGTCAAAACTTACATCGATTGAATTAATACTTTTTGTATGACCTTTTTGAACGTGAAGCTCAATATTTTGAGCATAAGTTACAAATACGGAAAACAAAATTAATGCTGTTAGGATTATTTTTTTCATTTTGTTTTATTTTAAAGGTTAGTATAGTTGTATTGTTACATAATCATCGTTTTATTGTAAGCTGCCTTGTTTTTAAGG
>JAOZNO010000319.1 GCA_029933755.1 Bacteroidales bacterium
TACCTCCCTAATTGCATCATCACTACGGTATTGTCTTTCTCTAATAAGTGACTGTATCATTGATGTTGGAATCAATAAAATAAGTATCATAAAACCAATAGATAAAACTCTAATGGTTATTGAACTTCTCATCCAATCGTTAAACTTATCGAAAAATGATTTTTCTTTTTGTGTCATGAAGTTTTATTTTAAAATTACCAAAAAGTTAAGCTTTTCAGATATTACTATCTTCTTTCAAACAAAGTTTATTAATCGAAAAAACTATAAACTAAAATTATTGCCTCACAATTAATCAAGATCCCTCTTTTTTCTTCTGATATTTCTTTTCCCTTTTTTGTGCGATTTACTGTTAAATGTTGATTTTGAGCTTTTATTTCCAGTTTTTAAAATGGTATTGAGCCTTTTGCCAAGATCGGCATTTGAAGCAATTAAATAAGCAACTATTGCCGGAATAAATGCCGCAGGATAAAAAATACTTAAAAAGCTAAGCAGTATATTTGATCCATGCATATAATAAAAGGACTCATAATATATTAGTGTATATGTAATATTGCTAAAAAAAGGATAGATAATAAATGAAAACAAAGTAAAAGCTCCAGCTAAAATACCTAAATCTATTGAAGTTTTACCAGTTGTTGAACGAATTGTTATTGCTATAATAATCCCAATTACTAAATAAGCAAAAAGTGGACGAAGTGGATAATAAAGACTTGATAGTGCATAAATCGCAGCTCCAATTATTGCAATTGTCAATGAAGACTTTACTGATTTTAAGAAAAATAAATCATCGGCCTTCTTATTCAAGTTGAAAAACTTATCATCAGTATATTTTTTTGTTGTTTTTTGCTCTGTAAATTTAGCTTCCACCAAAACTTTCTTTTTCTCATTTTTTAATTTATCAGATCTAATTGTTTTCTTGGGTATTGGCGTTTTTTCTTTTAAATCTTCACCCGGCATGTTGGAAACACTATCTTTAACAGGTTCAGCTTTTTTAATTGGTTCAACTTTTTCAATTTGAGCACCTATGGCAGCAAAGTTCTTTTTAACTTGTTCAAATTCAATTTTTGGTTTATTCACATGAAATATTGAAGGGGTTTTATCCACAAGTTCTTTAGATTCTTTAAGTCCCAAGTCTGTAAAAAGTTTTATTAGCTTAATTACTTCAATTTTATGTTTCCCTATACTTATTAATTTAATTTCCATTAGCTAGATATTTTCATATCAGATTCCTCAATGACGGTTTCATTAAGAAAAACAATACCATGTAAACTTTATAAAATTTGTCTCTTTATCTGTTTTTTTTGAATAAATGTACAATAAATTGCTAAAAAACAGAGCAAATATGATTGTTTTTTTAGTATACAAAATAGAAATATGACTTCAACGGTGAGTATAAGAAACAGTCCCAGGCATGAATAGTATACATCAAAACCCAATAGTTAAATTAAAGTCAATAAATAAAGTAAGATTAAATCTGCGATAAGGAATGTTTTCAATTTAAAACAGGATCTTCAGGAATATTTAACCAAACTTCGTATTTTTTCCCTAATCTTTTAAGAGTAGATTTCCAATAGTTCGTATCTATGTTCATTATTGTATCTGACAAAGGCTTAGTTACTAACCAATAATCATTTTCTATTTCTTTATCAAGCTGGCCTTTACTCCAACCAGAATATCCTATAAAAAAACGAATCTGATTCTCATTAATTGAATGGCTGCGCAACAAGTTTAAAACAGTATTAAAATTACCTCCCCAATAAATATCTCCAATTACATGAACACTTTCGGGAATTAAATGCCCTAAGGTATGCAGAAAATCAATCCGATCAATTGATACCGGTCCACCAACTGAAACTTTTCCTTTAAAATCAAAATCTTCTTCAAATAAATCAGAAAGTGACAGTTCAACTTGCTTATTGAGAATAAAACCAACAGCACCTTCCTCATTATTAAGTGTTAAAAGCACAATAGATCTTTTAAAATAAGCATCTTTTGAAAAAGGCTCAGAAATAAGAAGTGTCCCTGCTTTGGGCAGTACATTCTTATGCTTTATCTTAAAATAATCAGGTTTTGCTTCCACAGTAATAAAATATTAAACACATGAAACAAGCTCCGCAAAAAACGGAGCAGGCTATGATTAAAAGAATTATTAAACATTCAAGAGAATGATTACTTTACATCATGCAGTATCATGTGACAACAGCTTTAACCCTCATGAGCTACTGCAAATAAATAAAAACAGTTTTTAAATTAACACATGAAAAATACAAAAAATAAATAGAGGAACAAATTAATTGAATAGTTTTTTGATAAAAAATCTTTCCTTTTTGATAATAATTACAGCATAATTCTTATATTTTTTTGATGTATTGTAGAATATTACATTGATATTGGTAATTTAGCAATTAAATTTACAGGGATTATTCTTGTATCTTAATAATTTTTTATTTTTGCAAAAAAGATCTAATTATATATGAAAAATGTAGTTTTAATTTTAATAGTTGCAATTTTACTACCGTCTTGTCTTGGAAACAAAATTAAATACATACAAGATAAGGATGAAGCTTTTGAGTATATGGGTGAATATGCGAATAAACCAAAAGATTACAAATTAAAGGAGAAAGATATTCTATATGTAAAAATTAGCTCTACAAATAAAGATGTAAACGAATACTTTAATGTAAACAGTAGTAATAGTACAAGTAATACGCAAAACAGCAACTTTTATTTAGAGGGCTTTACTGTTAGTGATTCCGGCTATATTCAAATCCCAATACTTGGTTCTATCAGTGTTTCAGGATTAAATATGAAAGAAGTTTCCATACTTTTACAGCAAAAAACGGATCAATATCTAAATAATGCGACTGTAAATGTAAAGCTTGTTAGTTTTTATTTGAATTTTTTAGGTGAAGTGGGTACACAAGGACAAATTACTGTTTTTCAAGATAATATTAACATTTTAGATGCATTGGCATTAGCTGGTGGAGTTGGTGATTATGGAGATAAAAGAAATGTTATAATTGTAAGGAAAACCCAAAATGGCACAAAAACTTTTCATGTGGATTTAACCAAAAGAAGTTTACTTACATCTGACAAGTTTTATTTACTACCAAACGATATGGTTATTGTTGAACCATTACGAAACAAAACATTTAGGATGAGCATTATGGATTACACAATGGTGTTAACAACTATTACCTCAACAATTACTATGGTGCTATTAATCATGAATTTATCAAAATAAGCATATGAGCGAAGAAATATCAAATATTACTGCTACATCTTCTTTTAATTTAAAGAACTATTTATTAAAACTTATAGCATATTGGTATCTTTTTGTAATATCAATAATCATAACTTTTACTTATAGTTTTATTAGTAATAGGTATTCAGTAGATACATATGCTACTCATGCAACTATTATCTTGCAAGATGACTTACAAAATACTCAGAAGGTAGTTGGTGGCCTTCAATTATTTGATAGCAGAAAAAATATTGAAAATGAAATTGGGGTTTTAAAATCATATTCTTTAAGTGAATTAGCACTTAAAGAACTTGACTTTGACTTTTCTTATTTTAAATATGAAAAATTCAGAAGTGATATAGACTTGTATAAATCAACGCCATTTATAATTATACCTGACACAATAAAAGGTTTTGCAAATGGAATTAAATGTAGTATTACTTTTTTAACTGAAGATCAATTAAAATTAGAAATTGAAGCATTAAATATAAATCAAAAACTTAGTTTTAATCAACATTTTTCATCTGCCCAACTGAATTTTAAAATTATCAAAAATGATAAATATACAGCAGATTATAAAACCCTGATTGGTAATCAATATTATTTTTATAAAAACAATTTAAATAGTTTAGTTAATTCGTATTCAAACAGACTTAATGTAGATTTCAGAAGTCCAAATAGTTCAATACTATGGTTGTGGATTACAGGCACTGTTCCTAAAAGAATAATTGATTACACCAATAAAATTATTGAAGTATATATACAAAGGAGCTTAGACGAGAAAAACAGAATTGTTATTAACACCATAAAATTTATTGATTCTCAGTTAGCTAGTGTAGTTGATTCCATCTCAGGAGCTGAAGACAACCTTCAATTATTCAGACAAAACAACCAGGTTTTTGACATTGGCAAAGAGGGTGAAATGCTCTTTGAGGAATATGCTGAACTTCAAAAAGAAAGAAAATTACTCTACTTAAAACAAAACTTTTATAAATACATTGAAAAAGATTTAAATGATAATGGTGAACTTATGAATATTATTTCTCCATTATTTTTAGAAATAAATGATCCGGTTATTATTTCTTATTTAGATCTATATCGAGAATTAAAAACAGAAGAAGAAATACTAAACTATGATGTAAAAGGAGATATTCCAAGTTCTGATATTTTGAAATTGAAATTAAACAGAATTAATAGTGATTTAAAAAACCATATCAACAAAAGTATTCGTACTACAGAATACAGTATTGGCGAATTAAATAAAAAAATAGGTGTTATAAACTCAAAACTCAGAAATATCCCTTTGGTAGAAAGGCAAATGCAAAATATGCAAAGACGCTATGAATTAAGTGACAATATTTATACTTTTTTACTAGAGAGAAGAACAGAGGCAGGAATAACGCAGGCATCAAATAGTGCAGGAGCTAAAAGTCTTGATATTGCCCGATCAGAAAATGTGGTAAACAAATCACCTAAACCAAGTCAAAACCGAACTAAATATATTTTTATAGCTCTTTTAATACCCGTACTAATTATTGTGCTACTTGATTTTTTTAATAATAAGGTTATTGATAGAAGTGATGTTGAAGCACTAACGAAAATCCCAATTATGGGAACAATCAGTAGAAATGTTTTTGACGAAAAAATTCCTATAAATGAAAGTCCTAAATCGCCAATAGCTGAGTCTTTTAGACTATTAAAAACAAATATGCAGTTCTTTTTGGCAAACTCAGATAAGGCTGTTGTTATGATTAGCTCAGCATTAAGCGGCGAAGGAAAATCATTTACCTCGGCAAATCTGGCAGCTTTGATGGCAAAAGGAAATAAAAAAACCGTACTAATTGGCCTTGATTTAAGAAAACCAACGGCACATACCCGGTTTAATTTGAATAATGAAATTGGACTCAGCACCTACTTAATTAATTACAATAC
>JAOZNO010000320.1 GCA_029933755.1 Bacteroidales bacterium
CATTTACTTCTGCAGATTTGTACTTATTTGAAAGTTGATGTAAAACAGTATTACCTTCATTATCTTTAATATTAGGATTAGCACCATTCTTTAACAGCAAGGATGTGTATTCGTCAATATACCACCCACTAAGGGCATAATAAAGAGCGGTATGTCCTAAACTATCCACAAGATTTGGGTCGGCATTTTTTTGTAGTAAGTACTCAATGGTTTCGCCATTTCTATTCTTTAAACAGGAAATTTGCAAAGCCGTTTTTCCTTTCTTATCCCGAACATTTATTGCCATATCATTCCGTTCAATAAAACTTTTAATACCGCTTAAGTCCTGTTTTTTTACAGCATCGAAAAAGTTTGATAAATGCACAGGGTAAATATCCTGTGCTTGTAGATTTAAAGTAACTATTTGCATTAATATTGCAATAATTAATACTCTGGAAATTAAAGGGTTTTTATTCATACTATAAGGTTTTAGAGGGTGAGTGAAAGTTATTTTACAATTCATTCTCTCTATTGTTACAGAAAGGTTTATATAGTGTGACAATATTTATGAAAGGTAATGATTTTTGCCAAGAAAGTCAAAAAATTGGATTGAATAATATTTGCTTAAGCCTATATGTTTTTTTGGATAACAGCGAGGAGGAATATTCTACCTCATCAGCACAAAAGCTGCCCAGGCAAAAGCTGCACCATCAACTTTTGCATATTTTGTTTTGAGCTGATCCTGTGCTTTTTTAAAGGCTACACGTATTTCTATACCTGTAAACCAGTTTTGGTAGAAATTCGTCATTAATTCACGAGTTTGGTAATCCGGCACTTCCCAAAGGGAAAACAGCAAATACTCAACACCCGCCATTTTAAAAGCTCGTTGTAAACCGTATACCCCTTCACTGCCTTTAACATCGCCCAAACCAGTTTGGCAAGCTGATAAAACTGCAAGCTTCGTATTAAAAAAATTTAAGCTTGATATTTCTGCTGCCGTTAAAATACCATCCTCTACCCCTTCAGGAATTGTCTTAGCCTGAAATGCAGCATTTCCACCTGCCAAAATAAAACCGGAACGCAAAAGAGGGTTATCAGAATGTGCAAATTCTACTTTTTTGTCAATCATATTTTTATATTCCATGCTTTTTTTGTCATTGCCAAAATAAAAACCATGGGTTGATACATGGATTATTGATGGTGCATCATTTTCTAAAGCCTTAAACTGTTCTTCGCTACCTTGTTCTTCTTTATATAATTTCACTCCTATGCGTTTCCTCTTAACAATATCTACTATTTCTTCTGTTTCTTTAAGACTACCAGACAAATAGCTCCATGATACATTACGAGTAAGACCATCCAACATTCCTCGCTCTAGCGAATTAGCAGGACTTGAAGGTTCAATAGGCATAGAACTCTCCGGCACTATTTTTTCTTTTGATACATGTGCATTTGTCCGCATTTTATTGGGTTCAATACTATATTCTATTCCTCCAAATAAAGCCACATTTTCAATATCTGTTGATAAAAGCTTATCTTTATTAATACTTGTTGCAGTACTACTTGTATAAAAGATATTGTATTTGTCAGATAAAATTTTCAGACTATCACTATTTAAAGCATCAAAAGCAATACGGTTTAACAAACCTGAGGGTGACATATAGATGGTTTTTGTATCTTTTAAGTATTGTTCTACGGGTTTAAAAACCAGTTGGTACAAACGATTACTTTGCCTTGAATTATATGAATATAGTTTTCTCACATAATTAAAATCATCTTCATTTTTACTGCGTTCTAAAAGTTTCTGCAATTGCTTTTCTTCAAATAAAAACACTGCTTTTGGGTATACATAATCTTTACGCAAAACAAGTGCATAGTATAAAGTACTATCGGTCCATTCATAACCATTATAATAATTAAAACGAATAAATTCTATAGTGGTTTCGTCTTTTTTTAATGATTTTTTAATATCTGCCCATTTAATATCTAAACCTACCAAGTCTTCAAGACTTTGCAGGTTTTTTGCAACTTGTAAGTCTGCGATAATACGGGTAAGTTCTTTTTCGAGCGTATTTACTTCTTCTTCCAGTTGCTTAATATCCGCACGGTGTTCATTCACCGGTAGGGTATATTGTTTTACTAATATTTTACCTATATAATTCATTTTCTTATATTTATTAATAAGCAAAGTATCACCACTTTTAAGGACTGCTTTGCGAGTAGAAACAGACGATTTCAGAAGCTGTCCTTTTATATTCAGTGCGTTATTATAAACTATTCCATTTAATTTTTCATTATTTTCACATTTAGTAAGGAAAAAAGAATGGTAAATTTCAAAACTGTTATTTAGTTTTCTGCTTAAATACTTTTCTCTTTCTTTCTGGCTCATAAATTTTGCACTTTCAACCGACAAAAAAACTTGTATTTCATTTGCCTCAATATAAAGTTGTTCTGCTTTTTCATATAGCTCCCTGTCTTTTAAATTTCCAGACACAGCCCCCATATTCTGATATAAGAGTGCAAGATTATTACAACTTGCAAGGTAGTCAGGATGTTGTTTTCCAAGAATTTTTGCTCTTACATCTTTTGCTTCTATAAATAGTTGTTCTGCACTATTAAAAGCGCTTGTTTTTTCTTTGCTGATTGGTACTGAATTAGCAATGTTTTTATATAAAGTACCAAGGTGTTCGCAAGTTGTGGCATAGAGAGGATGGCTTTTACCAAAAAGCTTTTCGTATATTTTTTTTGCTTCGGAGTAAAGTTGTGCAGCTTTTTTATAATCGTCTATCCTTTTTTTGTAATTTGGAGTTGAATTCCCAATGGTTGAATATAAACTAGCAAGGTTTACACAACTTAAAGCGTAAGAGCTGTGTTCTTTTCCATATAATTTCTTATAAAAACTCTTTGCTTCAATAGTTAAACTAACTGCATTTTTTAGTGCTTCAGCACCTTCTGTGCTACTCTCTGCTAATATTGCTATATTATGGTATACAGCAGCCAGATTATTACAAGTTTTAGCATACGAAACATCATTTTTGCCATATAGCCTTTCATAAATTGCTTTTGACTCTATTAATAAACTTTCTGCTTTTTGGTAATTTCCGGTTTTAACATACAGTGTTGCAAGATTATTGCAGCTATTAGCATAGGTTTTATTATTTCTACCATCTATTGCTTCACTAATACTTTTTGCCTCTAATAAAAGGGGTTCAGCATTTTTATATAAGCCTGCTTTTGAATATATTGAAGCTAAATTATTACAGGCCAAAGCATAATTTGGATGATTTTTCCCAAGTGCTTTTTCATATATATTTTTTGACTCAATTAATAAAAGTTCAGCCTTTCGATACTCTCCTGTTCTACGATATAATCCAGCAAGATTATTACAACTACCTGCATAATCAGGATGCTGCTTCCCCAATATTTTAGCTCTTATTTCTTTGGCTTCAATAAATAGTAGTTCTGCTTTTTGATATTTCCCAAAATCAAGATATAAGCCGGCTAAGTTATTAACTGATTGAGCATAAACATCATTATTTTCTCCGTACACTTTTTTAAATACTGCATTTGATTCTAAATAATTTGCTTCGGCACTTTCATAATCCCCTGTTTTTGTATAAAGCAAAGCCAAATTATTACAAGTTATAGCATATTGAAGATGCTGTTTTCCATATAGTTTTTCATAAACAAGCCTTGCTTCAGTATAAAGAGGAATTGCTTTTTTATAATTGCGCATATTCCTATACAATTCGGCCAGATTATTACAACTCATTGCATAAGCATCATGCTCTTTTCCAAATAGCTTCTCTCCTATTTCTTTTGCTTCAATTAAATAAGGTTCTGCCTTTTCCAGTTCTCCTAATCTAATATATAATCCACCAATATTATTACATACTTTCGCATATGACTTACTTTCTTTTCCACTACTATTTTCGTAAATTGCTTTTGCTTTAAAATAAAGCGGTTTTGCTTTTTGGTACTTACCCACTTTTTCGTACAAACCCGCAAGATTACTGCAAGAAGTAGCATACCAGGGATCTTGTTGATAATTTATATTTTTAAAAACATCCAGACTTTGCAGGTAATAATTTTCTGCTTTTGTATATTTAAAGGTGTTCTGAAAACTAAGTGCCGTATATATTAAAGTAATCGCATACTTTTTCCCTTCGCCCTGCTCTTGTTTTATTAAAGGCAACGATTTTTCAAATTCGACCGAGGCTTTTCGGAATTGCCCGGATTTAAAATATTGCACAGCTTTACCATAATCCTGTGCTTTTGCAAACTGATTATTAAATTGCACCAAAAAGATAAAAAGGAATAAAAGAAATATTAGTTTCAAGTTTTTCATAAAATAGTTTATTAATTAATTTGAAAAACATATAAACTTTTCACATACGAAAACTTCTTCTCTATTCTTTCAATTTCTTCTTTGGTAAAATTTCCTGATATACTAAAATAATTAAGATTTTTTAATGTAAAATACTGCTCAGGTATTTCTGTTACTTTGCACTTTCCAATAGAAAGCTCATTAAGGTTTTTAAGTTTAGCAATGTTTACAGGTAAACTACTTAAATTGTTAGCATAAAAATTAAGATTTTCAAGTTTATTTAAGTTACCAATTTCTTCACCAATATATTTTAATTGGTTATGGCTAAAGTTCAAATCTGTAAGTTTGTACAATTTATAAACAGATTTTGGTATGGTTTCAAAATCATTACCATGCAAATCTAAATACTCAAGATTTTTAAGCTTAGATAATGACTCAGGAAACGAGTTTAAATTGTTACGTGTTAAATCCAATTGTTTTAGTTTGCTAAGCGTAAATACAACTTCGGGCACAGCGCCCCAAAGGTTATCGTTTAAGTATAAGTATTCAAGTTTATTTAATTTTGAAAAGTCATCGGGGAGTATTTTCAAGTTGTTACCTCCTATATCTAAGGTTTTAAGATTTGTTAAACTAAAAACAACATTTGGTATAAATCCTAAATCACAAAAACTTAAATCTAAATGTTCAAGTTTTGTTAAATTGCCAATATTTTTAAATCCTTCAACAGGTACATAGCCATAAGGTTCATCAGTACCTAAATCAAGATGGGTAAGTTTGTCTAATGTGCATATATTTTCTAATGCAGTAGTGCTGATATTTGTCCAATTACCGGCAACTAATTTTCTTAAATTTTTTAA
>JAOZNO010001074.1 GCA_029933755.1 Bacteroidales bacterium
CACCCTAAATTCCGTCCCTTTTCCTTCTTCGCTTTCAAAATCTATTGAACCATTATGTTTTTCTATAATTTTTTTAACAATATCTAATCCCAGTCCACTTCCTTCGCCAGTTGGTTTAGTCGTAAAAAAAGCATCAAATACCTTATCCTGTATTTCAGCAGCTATGCCTGTTCCATTATCTTTTATTTTTACCAACAGGTTTGTATCTAATTTTTGTACATATATTTCCAATATCCCTTTTTCCGGCATGGCGTAAATTGAGTTATGAATCAAATTTGTCCATACCTGGTTTAATTCGTCAGGGAAACATGAGATTTCGGGTATGGTATCAAAATTCTTTTTTATTTCAATTCCATGCTTTAACTGGTGGTGGTACAGTGTTAAAACTGTTTCAATACCTTCAATGATATTGGCACTTACTTTTAATTCTGCATTACTGTAGCGAGAATAATTTTTTAAGGCAAATACAACTTTCGAAGCTTTGTTAACTGCTGTTTTTATATTCAAACTGTTTTTGTATTGTATGGATAGATTATAAGCTGCATCCAGTAAAATTTCTGAATATTTATCATCCTTTAACAATTCTGTAAAAGGTTCTACATTTTCATAAATACCTATATCAATTAAAGTGTCAGCAAATTCATCTGCATTTTTAATATTCAGCCCTTCTAATTTGAGGGTCATGCTTTTACGGAACTTACGTTCTTCACTTGATGTATACTGGGTATTATTTGAAAAACTTTTATCTAACAAAGCAATGAAATCATCCAATAATTTATCCGGCAATTTATTAAACAGTTCCGGCAAGGTTTTATACGAATGTTTCATGGATTCTGTAATGGTGGTAACCGATGAGTTTATAGCACCCAATGGTGTGTTCACCTCATGCGCAATACCGGCTATGAGTTTACCCAGGGCAGCCATTTTTTCTGATTGTACTAATTGTGATTGACTTTGTTTTAAATGCTCTAATGTTGTTTGAATCTCATCTTTTTGTTGGTTTAATTCCTCATTTCTTTCCTCAATAAGCCCTTTTTGTTCGTTTAATGTTGTATTTATCGATTGAATTTCCTCATTTTGTTGGCTTAATTCTTCTTTTTGATTTGAAAGCTCTTCGTTTTGTTGGCTAAGTTCTTCGTTTTTTTCTTCAATTTCCTCTTTTTGATTTTCTACCTCAGTAGTTCTTTCTTTTACCTGATGTTCAAGTTTTTTCTTATCTAATTTTAGCTTTGCAGTACGCCACCTTATTAAAGACCAGATAAATAACAGGAAAATAATAAGATAAAATATGCGTGCCCACCATGTATGCCACCA